>DASZVX010000091.1:0-1966 GCA_035547255.1 Hyphomicrobium sp. | reverse complement strand
TCGATGAGCACAATGGCATATTCAAAATTCTTGGATATCACAAAGATCCACCAGCCGGATGGACGCGCGATAAAACACAAGACGAAATATTCCCAGCGGACACATCGGCAGACCAAGTAATCGAGCGCATGATCGCGATCTTGAAAGAAGCCGCGTCCGTTCGCGAGCCGTAAACCGAATCCGCGACTAAGTACGATTTCGAGATCGACTTGTCGTCGCGCGGCGAAATCTTTGTCGTGCCGCTCAAGCAGCGGAGTGCCGGCGAGGAAAAGCCCCTCCTCCATACAGCATAGGCCCAAGCCTCGTTTCTGATCGCTGAGACACCAAATCTGCTGATTTGCTTCGGACACCAAGTTCTCGCTTCAAAATTCTGAATTCATTTGCACCCTATTTGTTCTCATTTGTCAACGCTTTTAACGTACAGTGCGTTCACTAGCCCGATGTTCTCGTCGCAAGTTGCGTTGTGGCGGGCTTTCGCGGCGTCCGAACCGATACGCTGTTTCGATGCGATTTCTGCTATCGCACAGATTGTCTGCCGCATCATCGATCACCCCATGTGTCGTTGTGCCCAGTGCCATGACGCGGGAGTTCAGTAATGTGTATCGAAGCGCTCGATAGGTATGCGGAGAGGCGGCCACGAGTATCGTGATGCATGACCAGAACGTTTCTCCCCTAATCGTTGACTGCTATAGTGTAACGATGCGGTCGGGTTGAAATCGATCGCGACAGGGAGGGGATTTCGAAATGGTCCGTACTTCGTTTGGCTTCGCGGCGTCGTCGCGCATCGCCGTGCTCGCTCTCACCACCGCCTTTGTTGCCGCACCGGCGTTGGCCGCCGATGCGACCTATGATTTGCATGTCATTCTGCCGCTGACCGGCGGCGGCGCATTCCTTGGCAAGGCCGAGCAGCAGGCGCTCGATCTCGCCACCGGAGTCATCAACAAGGATGGCGGCATTCACGGCAAGCAGGTCAAAGCGATCTATCACGACGATCAATCGAGCCCGCAGGTCGCGGTGCAGCTCATGAACGACGTGATCGCGCTGCATCCGCCGGTGATCCTCGGCTCGACCGTATCGCAGCTTTGCAACGCGCAGGCGCCGCTCGTCAAAGAGGCCGGCCCCGTGCTGTGGTGCTTCTCGCCATCGGTCCGCACCGAACCGGGCGGCTACGAGTTCACGTCGCAGATCGACAGCCACGATCAGCAGCGCGCGATCATGAATTATTTCGTCGGCAAGGGCTGGAAGCGCATTGCGCTCATCACCACGACCGACGCCTCGGGCCAGGATGCGGAGAAGAGCGTCACCGATCTGGTGAAGGAGCCTGCGTTCAAAGACGTCACCCTCGTCGCCAACGAGCATTTCGCGCCGGGCGATGTCAGCGTCTCGGCGCAGATCGAGAAGATCCGCGCCGGCAAGCCCGATGCGATCATCTCCTGGGCGACGACGGCGGCGGGCGGCACGGTCTTCCGCGCGCTGAAACAGGCGGGCATGGACCTGCCAACGGCGGCCTCGGGCAGCAACATGACCGTGCAGCAGATGAGCGACTACAGCGCCTTCTTGCCCGGCAAAGTCTATTTCGGCGTCGGCGAATGGGCCGCGAACGGCGACCCGCGCCTGAAGGTGCCGAAAGAAGTGAGCGATCAGCAGAAGCTCTTCTTCGCGACGATGAAGACGGTCGGCGTCTATCCGGATACCGGCAGCGATCTGGGCTGGGAGCCGGTGCGCGTCGTCGCCGACGCGCTCAACAAGCTGCCGGACGGCGCCAACGCGAAGCAGCTCCACGATTTCCTGATCAACTGGCAGGGCCATATCGGCGCCGAAGGCGTCTACGACTTCAAGAAAACGCCGCAACGCGGTCTCAACATCGACAACGCGATCGTCGTGCGCTGGGAGCCGAAGACGAAGGAATGGCACCTCGTCAGCAATCTGACGGGTACGCCGATCGAGTAGGTATTGAGTTTAGTTG
>DASZVX010000090.1:0-54388 GCA_035547255.1 Hyphomicrobium sp. | reverse complement strand
TGTAGTTGACGGCGCTTTTGACCTTGAGTTTCAAAAACGCCGAGAGCGACCAGTGGCCGAGTCCCAGCATCCTGCGGGCGAAGTTCAGCGGCACGTTGAGTGCCAGTGCCGCGTCATAAGAGCGGTCGCCGAGGAACGCGAGCCAGCGCGCGTAGCGCACCACCACATCGAATTCGTCACCGTGCAGAACGAGATAGCGCTTGCCGTTGGCGCCTTCATGGATGGCGTCGCGGCGAAGCTCGATGCCACCGAAGTTCATGCCTGTGTAGTCGCGCAATCCGTCATCGTGATTGCCCGGAATGAAAACGACGCGCGTGCCTTTGCGTGCCTTGCGCAAAAGCTTCTGCAGAACGTCATTGTGGCTCTGAGGCCAGTGCGGTCCGCGGCGGACCTTCCAGAAATCGACGATGTCGCCGACGAGATAGAGCGCCTCGCACTCGACGTATTTCAGAAAGTCGAGAAGCGCGGGTGCTTGCGAATTGCGCATTCCGAGGTGGACATCGGAAAGAAAAACGGTGCGATAGTTTAATTCCCTGGTCTCGGTCGCGGCGTTCAAGTTCGGCCCCCAATAGCCAAGCTCTTCATACTGAGCGAAGGACCGGATTCATGTTACACGCGTATGACGGCAGCCTGCGGCGCGTCGCGACAGTCGCAACGACAGCCCCGATTTGGGAAGCTCAGGTACGTTCGTTTGAGCGGCCTTTAGAACTCGATGCGCTGGAAAAGGTGTTCCCAGACATAGAGCAGCGCCGTGTCGACGACCCCGACCATCAGGAAGGCCAGTGAGATGGGGTAAGTCGACCCCTCCGGCAGTCCAAGGTCGGTTCCCCTGGCCGAGACGGCCAGTGCGGCGGTGAGGCTGAAAAGGGCGAGAACGGCGAAAACGATCTGAACGTATCTTAGCGAACGTGCACGTGCGCGACGAAAATCATCCATCCGGGCATTCCCTCGACGCATTACAACAGAGACCCCGGGGCGGGACCATAAACGCGGTTATGGTCAGGTTGAAGTAAAATTTAACGTTTCATTAATGAATTGCGCCTGCCGCGAGAGCCTTGAGCTTTGCCGCCTGCTCCGAGCGATCGGGGATAAAGCCGCTCGCTACCCACCACGTTTCGAAAGCCTTCAGAATGTTGCCGACAGCAGGTCCGGGAGGCACGCCGAGCGCAACGACATCGCTCCCGCCAAACGGCATTTTTGGCGGGCTCCAGCGGTCCGTCAGCAGCGCTCGCCTGCGCCAGGCAGGATCAGCCGCCGATGCTCCCGATCGAGCCCACGAGACATATGCGGCCCGCAGAAAGGCCTCCGGACCGAGGCGGTAGAGAACTGCTCGCGCAGCGGTATCCGGCTGCGTCGGATCGATGTCCGGATTAACGATTGCGGCCGCATCGAGCGTCGCCGCTTCGGCGTTGGAAAGGCGCAGCCGCTGTGCAACCGCATCCGCCATTGACGGGTCGGAAACAGCGAGCGCCGCAAGCCCGCACATCACATCCGGAGGCTGGCCGAGGTTCGCCTCGATCGCCTGCAGTCGCGCCAGCCGCTTCGGGTGGTTGGAACCGGGAAGGACTAGGCCAAGAATGCCACTCTCGTGCATTGTCTGAACGACTTCGGCGGCGAAGGGCGCCGCGAGCAGCTTCAGAAATTCGGCGCGGATGCGCTCCGCCGCGAGTTGAGCAAGACCCTGCTTCAGCGCAATCGAAGCCGTCAGTCCGATCGGGTCGAGCTGGCCCTTGCCGTACTCGGCGCTGAAGCGGAAGAAGCGAAGGATGCGCAGGTAGTCTTCCCGAATCCGGTCTTCCGCATCTCCGATGAACCGCACGCGGCGCTTGCGGAGATCATCGAGGCCACCGATCGGGTCGTAGACCGTTCCATCGGCGTCACAGTAAAGCGCGTTGATCGTGAAATCGCGGCGTTTTGCATCGTCTTCCCACGATTGAGTGAATGCGACCCTCGCATGACGGCCGTCCGTTTCGACATCGCGCCGAAGGGTCGTAATTTCGAACCCGACGCCATCGGAAACGAGCGTGACTGTGCCGTGGTCGATGCCTGTCGGGTGCGCGCCGAGACCGGCTTTTTTTGCAAGTCGAATGACGGCTTCGGGAACCGCAGGCGTCGCGAGATCGACTTCCGTGACGGAGCGGTCAATCAGCGAATTGCGGACTGCGCCGCCGACGACGCGAACTTCAGCATGCGCGGCTTCGAACGCAGCGAAGACTTTGCGAAGCGGTTTCGCGTTAAGCCACTCGGCGGTGATCCGCGGTCCTCGGGCGGCGATCTGGGACATGAGCTCAAGGCTTTTCAGGTTCGGGTTCCGTAGCGCGGATCGTGCGGCCAGGCTCGAGCTTACCGTCGTGCATAGATTGCGGGACGTAAACGTCTTGCGGCGCGTTATAGGTCCGCGATGAAAACGCGATAAGCGTCGTCAGCATCAATGCGGCTCCTGCGATAAAGAGCCTAAACAATGGCGCGTCGCGCACGATTGCCGCGAGTCCCGACCACTCGTCATCCCTGAAGGCAACCCACGCAATGTAGAAAAGGGTCGGCAGCAGGAAGAAAAAGACGTTCTCTATGACGATGCGGATCATGCGCTGAACAATCTCCGATAGAGCGCCCGGATGATTCCGGCGGTGGCACCCCAGATATAGCGTTCGCCATAGGGCATGGCATAGAAGCGCCGCTCGTTGCCACGCCATTTCCGGCTGTCGATTTTGTGGTTGGCTTCATCCATCAGGAAATGAAACGGCACTTCGAAAATGTCGGCGACTTCGGCGGGATCTGCAACGAGCTTGAACCCCGGACGCACGAGCGCAACAGCGGGCGTTATGATGAACCCTGTGCCGGTACGATACGTCGGAAGATAGCCGAGAGGTTCGATGAATGCGCCGTCGAGTGCAATTTCTTCGCGCGCCTCTCTGAGAGCCGTAGCCAACGGGCTCGCATCATCGGATTCGACCTTGCCGCCCGGAAAAGCGATCTGGCCGGCATGGGCTGAAAGATGCTCTGTGCGCTCGGTCAGGATCACGCTGAGCGGCGCGCGCGCGACGACGGGAATGAGCACGGCCGCACGGCGAAGGTTCGTGGCAAATCTTCCGGCATCCGGATTGAGCTCGTCGTCGCCCGACGAATGCGTCCCGTTCAGGATCGGCGGGTTCGCCAGCAGCCGTGAACGAGCCAGCTTCTCGAAAAGTTCGGCATCCAGGCCCGTTGTCGTCACATTCGAGGCGGAAAGAGGGGGCATTTTACAAATTATAACCATATGTCTGGCGTGATCCGGCGGGTGGCCGATCACCGCTGAATCACGATACCTTGAGACCGTACCGCAAACCGAAGCCCGTCTGTCAGGAAAATTGGAAGCGCGTGGCAACTATGGCTTTGACAGGGGCGCTTCGGGCGCTGGCGCTCTCGGTAGTAGCCGGGGCCTTTTTACTGACCGGCAGCATCGTGCCGGCATGCGCGGCGTCGACGATCGATTTTCTGGGCTCTTTATCTGATTCCGAACTCGACGAATTTCGTGCGTGGAAAGACGCGCGAAGCACTTTCAACGATCGGACGGACGCCTATTGGGATGCCGTCGAGGCGAAGCGGCAAGTGCGGCGCAAGAAGCGCGCCGCCAAGATCCCGTTCGACCGAAGCGATTACGTGATGAGCTTCCCTCCGAAATACACCGGACCGACGCTCTCCGCCGCTCTTGCTAAAAAATATTATAGTTTCGTCGAGGAGCAGAAGACGACGAGCCCCTCGCCAACGAGAGAACTCGCGACCGTCTCCGACTATCTCGACGCGGCGAAGCGCGTCTACGGTTTCACGCCCGAGCGCGTCAGCGAACGGGAGTTCAAGCTGCGCTACGCCGAAGAGGCGAGCGCATTGGGCTTGTCCAAGGAGCAGGTTGTACGCGTCTACGCATTGGAGACGGGCGGCAATGGAACTTACGACATGCAGGCGGGCATCCATCCCGTGAAGAAAACCGGGCGCGCGATTTCAAGCGCGCTTGGCTATGCCCAGCTTCTCGATGCGAACTCGATCAACGAGCTGGCTCGCAGCGGCGGAACATTCATCACACTGTTGAATCGAAGTCTGCGCGACCCGGGAAATTCGCCGGCACGAACGGCTGCACTGAAGCACAAACTGGCAGTGCTGAAGCGCATGTATGCGAACGTCAAACGCCTGCCGTTCGAGTGGGATGTTCAGCAGCGCTATGCAAAAACGGCAAATGGCATGGGTATTCACACGCTGAATATCGATGCGGATATCGGCCCGATGCTGCAGGCGATGAAGCTCAGGACACTGAAGGATACTGCTGAGAAACAGGGCAGGCGATCGCTCTCGGGCGCGGAACTCGAATTGATGAACCTTGCGGGCCCGATGACCGGACTTGAGATGATGGACGAGCCCGGCAACTCCGCACCGACGTCAAACTTCTTTGCCCGGCGCGCTTACTACGTGAACAAGATGGTCGCCGGCCTCACCGCGTCGGAGCTGCAAGCCGAGTTGGACCGTCGCATGTCACAAGCCATCGTACGGCCGGGCGCTCAAGAATTCGCCGCGGCCTTTGATAGTCTCTCTGAGCGGCGCAACACGGCGGAGCGCTGAAAACTCCGCCGCATTCCGACATCGGTTTCGCCGCCTGATCGATGAGGTTCAGGCCTCTACGCACTCCAGGAACGGATAATCGATATATCCCTTGGGGCCTTGCGTATAGAATGTGCTCGGGTCCGGCGCGTTGAGCGGCTTGTTGAGCTTGAAGCGCTCGGGCAGGTCGGGATTGGCGATGAAAAGTTGACCGAACGCAACAGCATCCGCACGGCCGGAATTTATGGCCGCCGCCGCCGTCTCCTCCGTGAACTTTTCGTTGGCGATCAGAACGCCTCCGAAAATTTTCTTGAGCTGCGGGCTGATCGAGTTGGCTCCTTCGTGTTCGCGCGTGCATAGAAACGCGATTTTACGCAGGCACATCTGTTCCGCGACGTATCCGAACGTTGCAAGCGGATTGCTGTCGCCCATCGTGTGTTGGTCGCCGCGCGGCGCCAAATGTAGGCCAACGCGATCTGCGCCCCAGACCTCGATGCAGGCATCGACGGCTTCGAGCATCAGCCGCGCGCGGTTCTCGATCGGTCCACCGTAGGCATCGGTGCGCAGGTTGGTGCTATCCTGCAGGAACTGATCGAGAAGGTAGCCGTTGGCGCCATGAACCTCGACGCCATCGAAGCCTGCGCGCTTGGCGTTTTGGGCGCCGCGCCGGTATTCGGCGATGATTCCGGGAATTTCGCTAAGCTCGAGCGCGCGCGGCATCACGAAGTCGCGCATTGGACGCATCAGGCTGACGTGACCCTTCGGAGCGAGAGCGCTTGGAGCCAGCGGCAGCGCACCTTCGAGATAATCGGGATGCGAGACGCGTCCGACATGCCAAAGCTGCAGGATCATCGTGGCGCCTGCCG
The DNA here is from genome assembly GCA_035547255.1 of Hyphomicrobium sp. Classification (GTDB taxonomy): domain Bacteria; phylum Pseudomonadota; class Alphaproteobacteria; order Rhizobiales; family Hyphomicrobiaceae; genus Hyphomicrobium_B. The sequence continues at coordinate 48,953 of DASZVX010000090.1, read as the reverse complement.
CGTGCACGGCTTCGGTGATGGGCTTCCAGCCGGCGACTTGTTCTTCCGACCAGATGCCGGGCGTATCGGGATAACCGACGCCCATCGCAGAAACGGAGGTGGCCTCTGAGAGGATCAACCCCGCCGAGGCACGCTGGACGTAGTATTCCCGCATCATGTCGTTCGGCACGCGTCCAGCGCTCGAGCGGCAGCGCGTCAGCGGCGCAAGGACAACGCGATTTTTCAACGTAAAGGCACCGGCGCGAAGCGGATCGAAGAGCGATGTCATATGAGAAACCCGGATAATATGAAGGATCTGGTGGGCAGCGCGAGCAAATGACGAATTCGCGGCAGACCATCATGTGGCGCGCGCATGCCGACGAACAACTGCGGCGATGCATCGCTCCATAGGTGATAGGTTGCTGCGATCCTCTGCTTCTGCAGCCTTATGCCACTTCGGCAGTAGAACTTCCCCTTTTCGCCGCATCGTCTGCCCGCTGGTCGAGGCCGGCAGAGAGACACCCCGGCCGGTAAACAATCTCTTGCACGGATCGGCCGCGCGCTTCGCGGACCGTCTGGCCGAAACGCGCGAAAACACTCTCGTGTATAGCCTCGTTGAGCGAAACCAGCTCTGGAGCGAGCTTGCTCGTCCGCCAGGTCCGGAACCATCGGCGCCGCCGTTTCTGAATGGCGCCGGAATCCTGCCCGACAAGGCGGATGAACGGCGCCAGCCGCGAGAACGCGTAGATCCAGCCCGTCGCCGAATAGTGCTGCAGCCCAAGCGGATCGGGAGCGGCGGCGCATTTCAGTTGTCCGACGTCGATCGCGAGATCCGTCAAGGCGTAAACACGTTCTACCATCCAGAGAAGCGCGATATCCGACAGCTCGGATTCGGGCCAGCCGCCGCCGACGTCCGCATGCGTACCCGCAAACCATTTCTGCTCGACATGCTGATGCGCTGCGAGCGTCGTGCCTTCCCGAAGAGTAAAAAGCGTCGGCCGGAACGGACCACGGGTTTCGTCGATCGACAAGGCGTGAAGCGCAACGTCGATCGTATCGTGCAGTCGCATGTCGTGGCACGCGAGCAAGCGGCTGATCCGCGCCGCGCCTGAGAACGGATTGCCGATATTGCCGACGGTATCCCACACGCCGATGCAGCGAATAGGCACGGGATAGTGGCAGGCGGCACTCAACCGCGCCAGCGTGTCGACATCGCGTTTGTGATCGGATTGGCGGTAAAGCTTCCAGGCTTCATCGAACGAGAAATCACCGTACGCCCGTGCGATGCCGAACAGTGTCACAAAGCTCGCGAGACTGCGCGCATCATAAGCGCCGCGCGAAAATCCGAAGAGGTAGATTTCGTCGCCCGGCTCATAGACGTCGCGAAGGAATTGATACGCAAGCTTGATCCGCGCGCCGACCTCAAGACCCACGGCGCCCCTGAGAAACGAGAAGCGCAACCCTTCCGTCGTCGCGATGCCCGCGATGTAGCGGACGAGCTGGCGAACGCCCTTTCGGTCTCTCGGGAGGATGGCGCCATGAAGTTTCGCGACGTTCGTCTGTGGCCACGGACCGTCGCCATCGTTCCACGTGCCGTCGAGCGAGCAGACGAGACGTTTCATTCTGCCTCCCCGAGAAAGGCCGTTGCCAGCGCACGCAAGACAAGACGGGGTACACACCCATTTTCGCCGTTCCGCGTCACGGGACGGGCTGCGAGGGTTATAAGGATCTGGCAGGTACGGTCCAGAACGCCGGCGCGTAGGATCCGGCCGTTAACGGCCTTGGCTGGCCGAACGGCAACACGCAGGCGTGACTAGGAGGAAACTCCCCGGCGCTAGGGCCACTTCACGACGGGCGGCATCGAGGAAAGGATGCTCTCGACATTGCCGCCGGTCTTGAGGCCGAACATCGTGCCCCGGTCGTAGAGAAGATTATATTCGACGTAGCGCCCGCGCCGGATGAGCTGTTCTTCGCGTTGTTCATCCGAATAGGGCATCGAATAATTCCCGCGCACCAGCATCGGATAGACGCTGGCAAACGCCTTGCCGACATCCTGGGTGAATGCGAAGCCTGCGTCCCATCCGCCCTCTGCATCCGGCGGCGTCAGATTATCATAGAAGATTCCGCCGATGCCGCGCATCTCGTTCCGATGCGGAAGGAAGAAATAGTCATCGCACCACGCTTTGAACTTTTGATAGTCGGCAACGGAGTGCGGCGCGCAGGCGCCATACATCGCCGCATGAAACGCCAGCGTGTCGGCATCCGATTGCGTGCGCCGCTTTTCGAGCACCGGCGTCAGGTCGGCGCCGCCGCCGAACCACCACTTGCTGGTGACGATCATGCGCGTGTTCATGTGAACCGCTGGCACGTTCGGGTTCCGAGGGTGTACGATTAGCGAAATGCCCGATGCCCAGAAGGCTGGAGATTCTTCCGCACCCGGGATCTGTTTACGGAACTCGGGCGAGAATTCGCCGTAGACCGTCGAAGTGTGAACACCGGCCTTCTCAAACACGCGGCCATGCAGCATGCTCATGACGCCGCCCCCGCCTTCGTTGCCGGCGGAATCCTTGCGCGTCCACGGCGTGGCGACGAACCGGGCGGGCGCATCGCCACCGTGCGGAGCGGTGTCGGGCAAGCCGGCTTCGAGCTTTTCGAAAGCGGCTACGATATCGTCACGAAGACGTTCGAACCAGGCGCGCGCCCGCGCCTTCTGCTGCTCCAGGGGCGAATCGAGTGTGTTCATCAGCTATTCTGCATAAGGTCTTGTTTTTGACTGAAAGGACCCTTAGCCCTAACCGGCATCCACGATCAACATCCCGTCGCTGTCGCCAGTCGGATTTCCGCACTTGCGACCACGCGCCGCTTTTGCATTTGCTGTAGCTATTATGTTTCGCCGCCTCCTGCATTGGGGAGAGACCCGTATCAAGCCGTTTGCCGAGCGCGACGTCACGCGCCCGCCGGATGGGCTGTGGGCATTTTACTGGTTCTTCATCAGGCCGCTTTGGCCTTTCTTCGTGATGCTGCTGATCGCGGGCTGCCTTGGCTCGACGATCGAGGTGGCGCTGATGGGATTCGTCGGCACCATCGTCGATAAGATGCGCACGCATGGCGATCCGGCGACGTTCGTGTCGGCACACGCAACGATGCTGGCGTTGATGGCCTTTGTCGCGTTGATCCTGCGTCCCATCGTGTCGACCGCGCACGATTTCATCAAGAACCAGATGATCTCGGCCGGAACCACGTCGCGCATTCGCTGGCAGACGCATCGTTATGTACTGCGCCAAAGTCTCGGCTTCTTCCAGAACGATTTCGCCGGCCGCGTCGCCAACAAGATCATGCAGACCGGAACGTCGCTTCGCGAAAGCGTCGTGCAGCTTATCGATGCCCTCTGGTACGCGTCGGTGCAGTTCGTCGGCTCGGCCCTGCTTTTTGCAGCGTCCGATTGGCGGCTGACCGTGCCGCTTGTCATCTGGCTTGCCGCCTACATCGTGACGCTCCGATATTTCGTGCCGCGCATCAAGGAACGCTCGACGAAATCGTCGGAAGCGCGCTCGATGCTCGTCGGCCGCATTGTCGACAGCTACACGAACATCATGACGGTGAAGCTATTCGCGCACGCCGAGCGCGAGGACACGTATGCGCGCGAAGCTCTCACCGAGCAGATGCAGGCATGGCAGGCGTCGCTCCGGCTGATCACCGTGATGGAACTGGTGCTCTACACTCTGAACGGCGTCCTTCTTGTTGTGACGACGGGAACGGCAATCGTTTTATGGACGATGGGCCACGTTTCTGTTGGCGATATCGCGGTCGTCAGCGGTCTCGTCATCCGCATCGTCACGATGTCGGGCTGGGTGATGTGGACGATCGCCGACGTCTTCGAAAATATCGGCGTCGTGCACGAGGGTATGGAAACGATTTCACTTCCGAACCTGCTGCAGGATGCTCCCGACGCGAAGCCGCTTGCCGTGCCACGCGGCGAGATCCGCTTCGATCATATCCAATTCCACTATGGTGCCGGGTGCGTGGAGTCTGACGATGCACCTCCGCGCGTCATCGAGAATCTTTCGCTGATCGTTCGTCCTGGAGAGAAAGTCGGGCTCGTCGGACGCTCGGGTGCCGGCAAGTCGACGCTCGTCAATCTGCTGCTGCGCTTCTACGACCTTGAAGTCGGCCGCATCCTGATCGATGGGCAGAACATCGCGCATGTCACGCAGGATAGCCTCCGCGCTCAGATCGGCGTGGTCACGCAGGATACATCGCTTCTGCACCGCTCGGTACGCGACAACATTCTCTACGGCCGCCCGAATGCGTCCGACGCCGAGGTCATTGCGGCGGCGCGGCAGGCCGAGGCGCATGACTTCATCCAGAACCTTGAGGATCTCAAGGGCCGCAAAGGCTACGATGCGCACGTCGGCGAGCGCGGCGTGAAGCTGTCTGGCGGTCAGCGCCAGCGTATCGCGATCGCCCGCGTGCTTCTGAAGGATGCGCCGATCCTCGTTCTCGACGAGGCGACGAGCGCACTCGATTCCGAGGTCGAGTCGGAAATCCAGGCGAGTCTCGAAACGCTAATGCGCGGCAAGACGGTCATCGCCATCGCCCACCGCCTTTCGACGATCGCTGCGATGGACCGGCTCGTCGTGATGGAGGAAGGCCGCATTATAGAGGAAGGCACGCACGCCGAGCTGCTGCTTCGCGACGGGCTTTATTCTCAGCTCTGGCAGCGCCAGTCGGGCGGCTTCCTGGCGCGCGAGGCGGCGGAATAGCTATTGCACGTTTCGCCGCTGGTTGGCGAGCGATTGTGATTTTCGGGCGAGCAGGGCGGCGAGTTCGCTCAGGGCATGGCGGAAATTGAAAAAGCGTGGCACGTCGGCCCGGTAGTCGGCGTAGGCGCGCCCGTAACGAGCCTCGAGCCAGGGTTCTTCAGCGACCGCCATCAGCGCGTAGACGAGGACGAGAGCCAAAGCGAGCGGCGTAGCATCCGGCGACCATGCCGCCAGCCCGAGCACTCCGAATGCGACGATGGCCGTCGCGTATTGCGGATTGCGCGTCCATCGGTAGAAACCTTCCGTCGCAAGCCCACTCGCCCGGCAGTAGGTCGCCGCGCGGCCGAGCGCCCAGAGCGCATAGAGGTAAGCTGCGAAGGCGACAATGGAGATTGCCGCCAACGCCAGACGAAGAGGCGCCCACGGGACCGCGGTCGTAAGACCCAGCACCCGTTCGGCAGTCAGCACCAGAACGACGACGTTCAGAGTCCGGAATAGTGTCCAAAATATAAAGCTTGCGAGCGATCCGATCGGTGGCGCAGGCCAGATCCGCCATGCGCTGCGTTCTTCCCCTGCAGCAATGCCGGCAACAAGGCCCGCAATCAGAAGCAATGCGGAAATAGCGCCTGCAACTGCCAGATAGGTATTGAGAGCCATGCGGTGCGGAAGGCTTGGTTGAAAATGGCCCACCAGAAGTGCCGGACTCGCATGTCACGTCTGCGACAGTAATCCGAAATCCCTATTCGAGATTTGGAAAACCACCGGTCTGGCGCAGCGCTTCTGCGAGTGCGATCGCTGCCGTGACAGCCACGTTCAGCGAGCGGAGCCCCGGGCGCATCGGGATCGTGATTCGCGCGTCGACTTGCGCATGGACCGATTCAGGGCATCCCGCGCTCTCGCGCCCGAGCATCAAGGTGTCATTCGGTTCAAAGGCAAAACCGAAGTGAGGCGTTTTGGCGTGCGCAGTCAGTAGAATGAGCCTGCCCCGCTCGAAGGCCACCAGCGGTGCCCTCCGGTCCATGAACTCGGAAAAACTCGCGTGCCGCGTGAGGTCGACATGATCCAGATAATCGAGCGCCGCTCGCTTCAAGGCGCGGTCGCTCATGTCGAAACCAGTCGGCCCGATGACGTCGACGGCAGCGCCGAGACAGGCGCAGAGGCGGAGAATCGTCCCCGTATTTTGCGCGATGTCCGGCTGGTACAAGGCTAAGCGCATATCAAAAAGCTCTCGCTGGTATGCCCAAAAGCTCTTGCTGGCGGCACGTGGAGGTGCCCAGGTTCAGGTTTTCTTCGCGATGCGCCAAATTGCCTCTTGCACTGTTGCGCTGACGACCTTGAGGGCGAAGCCAAACGCTGTCAGAACGTGCGCCAAGGGATGAAGAAGACTGGGGTTTGATACGGACGGTCTGAAGCGGGAGACGAAAGTCTCGCCGCCAACCCATGTGTCTTGCCTCCAGTGGTTCCCAACACTTCAAAGTGGAGGCACCCTGTGACCACTGACGCAGTAGAACCAAACCGCCGCGATTTTCTGGTGGTTGTGGGTAACGCGTTTGCCGCTGTCGGCGCCGCTTCTCTGCTCTGGCCTTTCATCCAGCAGATGAATCCGGACGCAAGTACTAAGGCACTGTCGTCGATCGACGTTGACCTGTCGCCCGTTAAAGAGGGGCAGGCCATCACCGTGTTGTGGCGCGGCAAGCCCATCTTCATCCGGAACCGGACGAAAACCGAAATCGAATCGGCCGTGAACGTCGACGTAAAGACGCTTCCCGACAATCTCGCCCGGAACGACGCTCTTCCTGCCGACGACCCCGCAACCGACGCTAACCGCACGATCAAGGGCCACGAAAACTGGATCATTCTCGTCGGCATCTGCACCCATCTTGGCTGTATTCCAAAAGGCCAGGCCATGGGCGATGAGCGCGGCGAATTCGGCGGCTGGTTCTGCCCCTGCCACGGCTCCCAGTACGACACGTCGGGCCGTATCCGAAAAGGTCCTGCGCCGCGTAACCTCGAGGTACCGCCTTACGGGTTCACCTCGGATACAAAAATCAAGATCGGCTAGGGAGCAGAACGATGAGTGGTCACACCTCGACCTATGAGCCGACCTCGCGTTGGGGAAAATGGTTCGATGAGCGCCTGCCTATAGGGCGCATGATGCACGCGCAGTTCATCGAATTTCCGACGCCGCGCAATCTCAACTATCTCTGGACGTTCGGTGGCATTCTGACGTTCTGCCTCGTCGCGCAGATCATCACCGGCGTCGTCCTCGCGATGCACTATCAGCCGAGCGCCGCCGGCGCCTTCGATTCGATCGAGCACATCCGTCGCGATGTGAATTACGGCTGGATGATCCGGAACTTCCATGCCGTCGGCGCATCGATGTTCTTCTTCGCGGTCTATATTCATATCTTCCGCGGCTTCTACTACGGCTCCTACAAAGCGCCGCGCGAGGTGCTCTGGATTCTCGGCGTCATCATCCTGCTGTTGATGATGGCGACGGCCTTCATGGGCTACACGCTCCCCTGGGGCCAGATGAGCTTCTGGGGCGTGACCGTCATCACCAACCTCTTCTCGGCGCTCGACACCATCATCAATGGTCTCGGGACCGCGATCGTCGAGTGGCTCTGGGGCGGTTATTCGGTGTCGGGCGTAACGCTCAACCGCTTCTTCTCGCTGCACTATTTGCTGCCGTTCGTGCTCGCGGGCGTCGTCGGTCTGCACCTCTGGGCGCTGCACGTGGCCGGTCAGAACAATCCTACGGGGCTCGATCTGAAGCAGCCGAGCGATTCCGTCCCGATGCACCCCTACGCGACGTCGAAGGATGCGGTCGGCCTCTTCGCCTTCCTGATCCTTTTCGCCTGGTTCGTGTTCTTCGTGCCGGATTACCTCGGCCACGCCGACAACTACGTCGAGGCCAACCCGCTCGTGACGCCGCCGCACATCGTGCCGGAATGGTATTTCCTGCCGTTCTACGCGATCCTCCGCGCCTTCACGAGCTCGTTCCTTGGCATTCCGCTCGGCCAATACGCCAAGCTCTGCGGTGTCCTTGCGATGTTCTCGGCTGTGCTGATCATCGCATTCGCTCCGTGGCTTGATACCTCGCGCGTGCGCTCGGCGAAGTACCGGCCGATCTTCAAGTGGTTCTTCTGGTTCTTCCTCTTCACGTGCGTCGCCCTCGGCTATCTTGGCTCGAAGCCGGCCGAAGGTGTCTACGTGACGTGGGCCCAGATCTTCACCGTCTGCTATTTCCTGTTCTTCCTCGTTGTCATGCCGATCGTCGGCTTGATCGAGACGCCAAGGAAGTTGCCGCGGTCGATTACCGACGCCGTGCTCGGCGGCAGCACGACCCCTGAGAAGCGCTGAGAGGAGAGAGACAGATGAACAAACGTTTCTCTCAAGTACTGGCCGGTATCGTAGCGGCCCTCGTCGTGGTTCCGGCCGTCGCGCTTGCCGAAGAATCCGGGCATCCGGAGATTGCGCGTCAAGCCTGGGCGTTTTCAGGCTTCACCGGACAGTTCGACCGGGCGCAGCTGCAGCGCGGATTTCAGGTCTACAAGGAAGTCTGCTCGAACTGTCACAGCCTGAAGCGGGTCGCATTCCGCAACCTCGTCCAGCCCGGCGGCCCGGAGTTTCCGGAAGCGGCGGTGAAGGCTCTGGCTGCCGAATGGCCGAACAAGATCACCGATGGCCCGAACGATGAAGGCAAGATGTTCGAGCGTCCGGCGCTGCTCTCGGACCCGATCCTCGGACCCTACAAGAACGACAAGGAAGCACGGGCTGCCCAGAACGGAGCTTTGCCTCCCGACCTTTCCTTGATCACGCGTGCTCGCGGTGTCGAACGCAATCCGCCTTGGTACATCCATCCCTTCCTGATGCTCGGCGACATTTTCAAGACCTATCAGGAAGGCGGCGCCGACTATTTGTACGCGATCCTGACGGGCTTCAGCGATCCGCCTGCAAACTTCCATCTGGTGGACGGCAAATATTACAACCGCGCCTTCGCTGGTCACCAGATCAGCATGCCGCCGCCATTGTCGGAGGGCGCCGTGACCTATCAGGACGGAACGCCGCCGACCGTCGATAACTACGCACGCGACGTTGCCGCCTTCCTGTCATGGACCGCGGACCCGAGCTTCGATCAGCGTAAGCGGATCGGTTGGCAGGTCATCCTCTACCTGATTGTGACGACGATCCTGCTGTACGTCGGCAAAAAGCGCATCTGGTCGGCGATCAAGCACTAGGATCGCTCTAAGCCGGCGATACGAGATTTCGAAAAGGCCTCGCTTGCGGGGCCTTTTTTCTTTTAAGTGGCGCCCGGCATATCGGGGTCAGGAGCAGGGATAATGGCGCAATCGGTTCTTGGCATCGTCGGCGGTAGCGGCTTCTACAACTTGCCGGGCTTGGCGCACGCAGAGTGGCAGCACATCGAAAGCCCCTGGGGAACGCCCTCGGACGATATTCTGTACGCCGACATCGACGGGCTACCGATCCGCTTTCTGCCGCGCCACGGCCGGGGCCATAAGCTGTCGCCGAGTGATATCGACTACCGCGCCAACATCGACGCCCTGAAGCGCGCCGGCGTCACCGATCTCGTTTCGGTCTCGGCGTGCGGTTCGCTCAAGAAGAAGTATAAGCCCGGCGATTTCGTGCTGCCCGACCAGTTCATCGACCGGACATTCGCCCGCAAGAAGTCCTTCTTCGGCAAGGGCTGCGTCGCCCACGTCGCAATGGGCGATCCGACGAGCCCGCTGTTGCATAAGGCGCTCGAAGCCGCCGCCAAGTCTGAAAGGATCAAGGTCCACCGCGGCGGCACATATCTCGCGATGGAGGGGCCGCAGTTCTCCACGCGCGCGGAAAGCAACCTCTATCGCTCATGGGATTGCGACGTGATCGGCATGACGAACATGCCGGAAGCCAAGCTCGCTCGCGAAGCGGAGATTTGCTACGCGAGCGTGGCGATGGTGACCGATTATGACTGCTGGCACGACGATCACGCTCATGTCGACGTCGCGGCGATCATCGAAGTGATGCAGGAGAATACGGGAAAGGCCCAGCGTCTGGTGGCGCGACTTGCACGCGATTTTCCGCGTGAACACCCAGCGTGTCCCATCGGCTCCGACAAAGCGCTCGAAGTGGCAATCATCACGCCGCCCGAAGCTCGCGACCCCGAGGTGTTGAAGAAGCTCGACGCCGTCGCCCGTCGCGTCCTAGGCTAGTCTTAGCTCGAGAAGCCGATCAGGATCTTCATCTTGATGAGCTGCGGGAACACCCTTTCGAGGCCCGTGCCGATGAACCATAGGACGACCCCGAGGAGCAGTATCGCCGGAATGGCGGCAACGACTGCCTTCAGAAAGAATGTGACGAGCCGCACGAAAGGTACGTCGAAAGCCCGAACCGTTGCGGCGATAGGCTCGTTATTGATACGCGGACCGTCTCCCGAGGAACGGTAAATCTGCGGCTGCAGCCGGGAGTAATCATCAATGCCTGTCGAAAGGCTCGGCGCCGCCGCACGCTCCTGCGCGGCACGCTCTCGCGCCTCGCGGGCACGGGCTTCCTTTTCACGCCGGAGGGTACGGGGGAGGTCGTCGGTATCGTCCGAGAACAGGCCGAAGTCGGGGCCGGCCATCGCGGGCGAGCCTTGTGCTGCCATCTCGTTGGTCCTCAGCAAACATCAATTTGCCACGCACCGGAACAATCGGCGCCGTGGCGCTACGCTGCTTCTACCTAGATGCCAGCTATATTGCTATTTTACGCCGTCAATTGGGCGGGAGTGCAGCACGTGCAAGACCTGGAAGACCTCATACGGACGATCCCCGACTACCCGAAGCCTGGAATCATGTTCCGTGACATCACCACGCTCCTCGCCGATCCCAAGGGATTGAAGAAGGCGATCAAGCAGATGGCTAAGCCTTTCGAGGATGAAAAAGTCGACGCCGTCGCGGGCATCGAGGCGCGCGGCTTTATTCTCGGAGGTGCAATAGCCGATCGCCTCGAATGCGGTTTTGTCCCGATCCGGAAGAAGGGCAAGCTGCCCTGGAAGACCATCGGGCAGGAATACACGCTCGAATACGGTGTCGACGTGATCGAGGTGCACGAGGATGCAATTGCAGCAGGAACGCGTGTGCTGATCGTCGACGATTTGATTGCCACAGGCGGCACGGCCGAGGCCGCGGCGAAGCTTGTGCAGCGGTCCGGCGGGACAATCGTCGGGGCCACGTTCATCGTCGACCTGCCGGACCTCGGTGGCATGAAGCGGCTGTCCAACCTCGGCGTCTTCAGCCGCGCACTCGTATCGTTCGGAGGGCATTAATTGGGACCGTGAACCTCGATGGCGAGCAATTGAAGGATGCGTTGGCTTGCATCGCCGCGTGGCGCGCCGAGCCCAATGCACCTTGCCGTTGCCCCATCTGCGGTGGTGCGGATCTTTCCATTTGTGACCGCTCTGCGCGTCCCTACGCAGAATGGTACGTCCTGTCATGCAAAAGCTGCGGTCTCGATGCGACCGTGCACATCCCGATGCCCGGCGTACCGGAGACGTGATCATGGCCGCCGCCGCACAGGAGATCGTCCTGCTGCCCGGCCTCGACGGCACTGGAGACCTGTTCGATCCATTGGCGGCCCGTCTCTCGGACGAATTCACCTTAAATGTCGTGCGATATCCGAACGATCCGACGTTGGGATATGCGGGCTATGCCGAGTTGGTCCGTACCGTCATCGGAACGCGCGAGGTCTTCCTCCTTGGTGAATCGTTCTCGGGTCCGATAGCGGTCCGCGTCGCAACCCAGCTCGGACAGCAGATAAAAGGACTTATGCTTGCCGCAACGTTCCTGAAGAGCCCACAGCCCCGCTGGCTTATCCGGCAAGGGGCGCGGGCCGACCCTGAGGCGACACCTAAGAAGATCAGGGATGCGATTTTAATGGGTTCCTATGGCGATGACGAACTGAGAAAAAAGGTCGATCAGATCGTCCGTAACCTGTCGCGCCCGGTTCGCGAGGCGCGTCTCAAGGCTATAGCGGAGGTCGATGTGAGAGACGATTTCGCGAAGCTCGATTGCCCGGTGCTCGCGCTTCATGGCCGGGAGGATTGGCTCGTTCCGATGCGCGCCATGCAGAAGGCGATCAGCCGCAAAGGCGGAGCGCGGATGGTCGCGTTTCCCGCTGCGCATATGCTACTGCAAACACGCGCCGGTGAGGCCGCGATGGAAATTCGCGCGTTTGCGAAATCGTCTGCATTGCGGGAGGGAACCTATGAAGATTGACGGCCAACCGTCGCGCACGATCTGGCTACAACCTGATGGCTGGTCCGTCGGAATCATCGATCAGACGATGCTGCCGCACATCGTTGTCCGGCAGACGCTGAGGACGGTCGAAGACGCGGCGCACGCCATCAAGTCGATGCAGGTGCGCGGCGCGCCGTTGATCGGTGTCACGGCGGCTTACGGCGTGGCCCTCGCAATGCGCGCTGATCCTTCGGATGCTGCCCTCAAACGCGCACTGCAGTTTCTCGCCGAGCAGCGTCCGACCGCGGTGAACCTGCGCTGGGCGTTGAACGATCTGCAGGCGATCCTTTCTCCCCTCGCTCCGAAAGCGCGCGCTGCAGCGGCCTACGCCCGCGCGGGAGAGATTGCAGAGGACGATGTCGAGACATGCCGGCGCATCGGCGCCAACGGGTTGCGCCTGATCCAGGAACTCGCCAAGGAGAAATCGGGCGAATCCGTCAATATCCTCACGCATTGCAATGCCGGCTGGCTCGCATGTGTCGATTGGGGAACCGCGACGTCGCCGATCTACCAGGCGCACGATTCCGGAATTCCGGTGCATGTCTGGGTCGATGAAACGCGACCGCGCTGCCAGGGCTCGGCTCTGACCGCATTCGAGCTGGCGCAGCACGGCGTGCCCTTCACGCTGATCGCGGATAATGCCGGCGGACATTTCATGCAACGCGATTGTGTTGATATGGTCATAGTCGGCACCGACCGCGTCACGGCTGGAGGCGACGTCGCAAACAAGATCGGCACATACCTGAAGGCGCTCGCAGCTTATGATAACGGCGTGCCGTTTTACGTGGCGTTACCTTATTCTACGATCGATTGGAGCATCGAACGCGGCACCGACATTCCGATCGAGGAACGCGGAGCCGACGAAGTTCTGCGCGTGCAGGGCCGTCTCCCTGATGGTGCGGTCGCCTCCGTCGCGATATCGGCCGACGGAACACCCGTGCGCAATCCGGCGTTTGATGTCACGCCCGCAAAGCTCGTGACGGGGTTCATCACCGAGCGCGGCATCTGCGAAGCGTCACGTGACGGGCTGCTGTCGCTGTATCCCGAAAAGAAAAGCGTCGCCGCATGAGCAAGGCCAAGCGCCCCAGCGAAAAAAACCTCAGGAAGGCCGTGCTCGACACGGCGCTTACGATGAGCCGCACAGGCCTTTCGCCGGGGCGATCGGGAAATGTCTCATGCCGCTTCGAAGACGGCATGCTGATTACGCCGTCTGGGAAGCGCTACGACGATACCGATTCCGACGACATCGTTTTCGTTTCAGCCGACGGTAGCGTACCGGATCGTCGGCAGAAGCCTTCGACTGAATGGTACTTTCACCTGGCCGCCTATCGAGCACGACCGGATCGCTACGCTGTCGTGCATGCACATTCGATGCACGCAACGGTCCTTGCCTGCGCGCACCGCGCCATTCCGGCGTTTCACTACATGGTCGGCGTTGCGGGCGGAAAGGACATTCCGTGCGTCCCCTATGCGACGTTCGGTACCGAGGAGCTGGCGCGTCACGTTGCCGACGGATTGAAGGAACGCGATGCGTGCCTGATGGCAAATCATGGTCAGATCGCAATCGGTCCAACTCTCGAACATGCGCTCGAGCTTGCAGCCGAAGTCGAAGTCCTGGCCGAGCAGTATTACAAGGTGCTGACGCTCGGCCCGGCGAATATTTTGAGCAATGATGAAATGGCCGTGCTGCTCGAAAAATTCAGAACATATGGCCGCAACGCGGCGGAAGAATAAATCCTCGGTATCCGTCCTATTGATCGAGCCGATCAGCTCTCCTGATCACAATAAGTTTGCTTTATCGACCGCACCGCAAAAACGGATTGGTCTTTAGAACGCTTCTGGTGTCACGTCGCGCCTCGACCTAATTTTGAGGATGACGATCACGATGACGGACACGACCAAGCTCACAACTTCCGCTGGCGCGCCGATTGCCGACAATCAGAATTCCCTATCCGCCGGTCCGCGCGGCCCATTGCTGCTGCAGGATTATCAGCTTCTTGAAAAACTCGCGCATCAGAACCGAGAGCGCATTCCGGAGCGCGCCGTTCATGCCAAAGGCTGGGGCGCATTCGGCACCCTCACGGTGACGCACGACATCTCGAAGTACACACACGCGAAGCTGTTCGACACCATCGGCAAGAAGACGGATCTGCTGATCCGCTTTTCAACCGTTGCGGGTGAACTGGGCGCCGCCGACGCCGAGCGCGACGTGCGCGGCTTTTCAATTAAATTCTATACAAGCGAAGGCAACTGGGACCTTGTCGGCAACAATACGCCGGTGTTCTTCGTTCGCGATGCGTTGAAATTCCCCGATTTCATCCATACGCAAAAGCGGCATCCGAAAACGAACCTTCGCTCGCCAACCGCAATGTGGGATTTCTGGTCATTGTCGCCGGAAAGCCTGCATCAGGTGACGATTCTGTTTTCGGATCGCGGCTGCCCTGTCGGCCCGCGCCATATGAACGGCTACGGCTCGCACACGTTCTCGTTCCTCAACGCCGAGGGCGAACGCTATTGGGTGAAATTCCATTTCAAGACGCTGCAGGGCCATAAGCACTATACGAACGCCGAAGCCGCCGAGCTGATCGGCAGAACGCGAGAGAGCTATCAGGAAGACCTGTTCGGCGCGATCGAGAAGGGCGACTATCCGAAATGGCGCATGTTCGTGCAGATCATGCCGGAAACAGACGCAGAAAAAACGTCCTACAACCCGTTTGACGTGACGAAAGTCTGGCCGCACGCCGACTATCCGCTGATCGAAGTCGGCATCGTCGAGCTGAACCGGAACGCGGAAAATTACTTCGCCGATATCGAGCAGGCGGCCTTCTCGCCGTCGAACATCGTTCCAGGCATCGGTTTCTCGCCGGATAAGATGCTGCAGGCTCGGATCTTCTCGTATGCCGACGCGCACCGGCATCGTCTCGGTACGCATTACGAGGCATTGCCCGTCAACGCACCGAAATGCCCGGTTCACAACTACTACAGGGACGGCGCGATGCGGTTCTTCCGCAACGATACGGGCAATCCCGACGCGTATTACGAGCCGAATTCGTTCGGTGGCCCAAAGGAAACGCAGGCCTTCCGCGAGCCGCCGCTCAAGATCTCGGGAGATGCAGATCGCTATAATAATCGCGTCGGCAATGATGATTATACCCAGCCGGGCGACTTGTTCCGCCTGCTGACGCCGGATGGCCGCGAGCGGCTGATGGACAATATCGCCGCCGCAATGCAGGGCGTGCCGAAGTTCATCGTCGAACGGCAGGTCGCGCATTTCGCGAAGTGCGATCCTGCATACGGCGCTGGCGTTGCAAAGCGTATGGGCGTTTCTGTGCCCGTATTGAAAGCCGAAGCGGCCGAATAAATCGGCGCGAGCGCCCTAAGTAGCGTGAGCCTCGTACCTTTCGTCATCCCGGCGATCCGCTTGTCACGGAGAAAGCCGGGGTGACGGACATGATGCGCTTGCGATCCAAGCGAAACTTCTGATGTCTTCGTGCGTTGCTTCCGCAGAGCTCAACAAAACTGTCCAGGAGGCTCCGGATGCCACGAGGCGACAAATCGAGTTATTCCAGCAAGCAGAAACGGAAAGCCGAGCACATCGAGGAAGGTTACGAAAAACGCGGCGTAAAGAAGAGCGAAGCTGAGCGTCGGGCTTGGGCGACCGTCAACAAGGAGAGCGGCGGCGGCAAAAAGAGCGGTTCAGGTCGCGGAAAGAAGAGTACGCACGTTTCGTCGAAGCGCGGCGGACACATCGGCGGCAGAGCGGCGGCATCTCGCCCGGCTGCGGCACGCAGCGCCTCAGCCCGTAAAGCCGCTGCAACACGCAGGCGGCGCGCAGCCCGATAGATCGCCCGTTATTCGGGAGATTTGAAGTACGGCTCGACCTTGCCTTTGAGTTTCAGCGTCATCGGCCTGCCATGCCGGTCTTTGGCGGCGCCGGCAGCGACGCGAATCCAGCCTTCGCTGACGCAGTACTCTTCGACGTTGGTCTTCTCGACGTCGTTGAAGCGAATGCCGATATCGCGCTTCAGCAGCTCTTCATTGAAGAACGGGCTTTTCGGGTCGTTGGACAGGCGATCGGGAAGCGTATCGGTCATCGTCGGGCGTCCTAGTTGGCAAACCTGAAGTGCATGACGTCGCCATCCTGAACGACGTAGTCCTTGCCTTCGAGCCGCATTTTTCCGGCTTCCTTGGCACCCGCTTCACCATTGCCCGACACGTAGTCGTTGTAGGCAATGGTTTCGGCGCGGATGAAGCCCTTTTCGAAATCGGTATGGATAACGCCCGCAGCCTGCGGACCCTTGGTCCCGCGCGTAATGGTCCAGGCCCGCGCCTCCTTCGGACCAACGGTGAAGTAGGTCACGAGATCGAGCAGCGAATACCCGGCGCGGATCAGGCGATTGAGGCCGGGCTCCTCAAGGCCCATTTCGGCGAGGAACGCATCGCGGTCATCCGGCGCCAGACCTGCAAATTCGCTTTCGATCTTGGCGGAAATGATAACGACTGCGGCACCTTCTGCTTTCGCGCGTTCTTCGACCTTCTTTGAATAGGCATTGCCTTCGGCGGCAGCGCTTTCCTCGACGTTGCAGACATAGACGACGGGCTTCGACGTCAAAAGCTGAAGCGCCCGAAAGGCCGGCATTTCTTCCGGCGTCATCACCGCGAGACGTGCAGGCTTTCCTTCGCGCAGAAGGAGCAAAGGCTTCTCCATGACGGCGAATTGCGCCTTCGCTTCCTTGTCGCCCGACTTGGCCTTCTTCTCGATCTGCGAGATCCGCTTTTCGAGGCTTTCGAGGTCGGCAAGCATCAGCTCCGTCTCGACGACATCGGCGTCGGCCAGCGGATCGATGCGGTTCTCGACGTGCGTGACGTCCTCGTCGACGAAGCAGCGCAGCACATACGCGACTGCGTCGACTTCGCGGATGTGCGAGAGAAACTTGTTGCCGAGTCCTTCGCCCTTCGATGCTCCGCGCACGAGGCCCGCGATATCAACGAACGTCAATCGCGTCGGAATGATCTCTTTGCTGCCCGCAATCTTCGCCAGCGTTTCGAGGCGGGCATCGGGAACCGCGACCTCACCGACGTTCGGCTCGATCGTGCAGAACGGATAATTGGCTGCCTCCGCCGCCGCC
The DNA here is from genome assembly GCA_035547255.1 of Hyphomicrobium sp. GTDB lineage: Bacteria > Pseudomonadota > Alphaproteobacteria > Rhizobiales > Hyphomicrobiaceae > Hyphomicrobium_B. The sequence goes on along the minus strand of DASZVX010000090.1, from coordinate 31,802 downwards.
GTCTGCGTCAGCGCATTGAAGAGGGTCGACTTGCCGACGTTCGGCAGGCCGACGATACCGCATTTGAAGCCCATTGGTCGGGGAAATCCGCTTGAGTTGATGGCCGTGGGTTAAGCGAGACGCGCCTCATTGTGAAGTGAAATCGGCCGCGTCTGCGGCCCTTTGGCTCACTTCGTGAATTTCGAGAACGCGAACGTCGAATAACGGTCCGGGCTCGGCAGGTTGATGGTGTCCGACATCGCGTCGGCAAGCGCTTCCGAAATATGGGTGCCGTCGTCGACCTTGCGGACCGCGATGACGATGAACGGGCGCTGCCAGCTCGTGTCGGCATCCTCACATTCGATGCAGGGCTCGACGTAACGGCCAAGGTTCAGCGTCCACATCGGAATGTCGTCGCCGAGCGCTTCGCGCACCCACTGCGCAATCCGAACCGCTCTGAGGCTGCCGCGTTGCTCCTCGCGCTCGACGGCGCCTTCCTGGCTTGCGAGGCCGACGGCGATCAGCCCACGCGCCGAGCCTAAGCCCTGCCGAAGTTGCGGCGCCAGGACTTCCGTCTGAATGTCGGCAGGCGACAGGCGGCGATCGAATTTTTCAAGTTCGGTGGTCGAGCCGCGCACCCATCCATAGTCCTTGGTCAGCACGACGACGTCGAACAGGGCGCGCCGGCCAGCTTTATCCGCGCCTTCGATGGGGAAGACGAGCGTGCGTTCGTTCCAGCGCTTGGCGATGATCCGCTTCACGCCGCTTTTGTCTTTGGCATTCGAGAGGTAGGCGTCCCAGGCAACGGTGCCAAAAACGCCGAGCGTGAACAGCAGCGCAAGGACGCCGACCACAACGCTGAAGCTGCCGCCGAAAAGAGACGCCAGCCGACCTGGGCGGGCCTCCGCTTGGTAATCGGTCATCGGCAACCCTCAACGCTCGAACTAGGCCCCGGCGAGCAGCATCACGCGTCGCCGTCCCCGGACTTTCGTGCACCGAGCCATTTTTTCAGGTTCTCGGCAAGCGCCGATTGGCGTTTGGACGCCCGTTCGCCAGAGGGGTGTGACGCGGATGCCGGCTTTTTGGCAGGCCGCGGAGCGTCATCCTCTTTTGTATCTTTGTTCTTGTTGGCCGGAGCATCGGAATAGAGCGTCTTCGCGACGTCGCTCAGGAAGCGCGCGTCGTCACCTTTCGCCAAAAAGGGTGCTGCGTCCGAGACAGCATCGAGCAGATCAGACAGCCAGCCGCGCTCCGACTTCGCAAAATCGTTGAGCACGTAATAGACGACGGCGTCCTTGGAGCCCGGATGCCCGATGCCGAGGCGCACGCGCTTATAATCGTTGTCGAGATGAGCAGAGATCGAGCGCAAGCCATTGTGACCGGCGTTGCCGCCTCCGGCCTTCACCTTGACCTTTCCGGGAGCGAGGTCGAGTTCGTCGTGGAAGACGTAAACGTCGGATATGGGGATCTTGAGAAAGCGCTGCGCTTCGCCGACCGAGCGGCCGCTTTCGTTCATGTAGGTTTCGGGCTTCAGCAACAGAACACGATCCGAGCCGATCGTGCCTTCCGAAACGAGACCTTGGAATTTCTTCCGCCAGGGTCCGAAGCCGTGACGTTCCGCGATCCGGTCGAGCGCCAGGAAACCGATGTTGTGGCGGTTGGCGCTGTATTTCTCACCGGGATTTCCGAGACCGACGAAGAGCTTCATTTTTTAATGCGCCTCTGGCCTCGAAGAAAACGGCGCAATCGGACGATTGCGCCGTTCTATCGTTATTTCTTCGCGGCAGGCTTGGCAGCGGCAGGAGCCGCAGCCTTGGCTGCAGGAGCAGCGGCCTTGCCACCGGCAGCGGCAGGAGCCGCGCCCTTCGCGTCTGCAGGTGCGGCTGCTGCAGCATCCGTCGCGGCCGCAGCCGTCGACTCGTCGTCGCCCTTCAGCGCGCCGGCGATCGTCGCGATCGTGAAGTCGCGGTTTTTGATCACCGGTGTGACACCTTCGGGAAGGTGCACGGCCGAGATGTGAATCGAGCGGCCGATTTCGAGGCCTTCGAGGCTCACCTCGAAGAAACGCGGCAGCTTATCGTAGGGCGCGAGAACCTCGACGTCGTGGCGCACGATGTTAAGAACGCCGCCGCGCTTGAGGCCCGGAGAGAGAGCTTCGTGAACGAAGTGAACGGGGATCGAAACCCGGATCATGCCGTCTTTGCCGACGCGCTGGAAGTCAACGTGCAGCGGCGTATCGCGGACGGGATCGACCTGCACGTCGCGGGCAAGCACGATGTGCTTCGTGCCTTCGACATCGAGTTCGATCGCAGTCGAGGTGAAATGGCCTCTGAGGACCTGCTTCCACAGCTCGTTGTACTCGAGGTTGATCGTTTCCGGGGTTTCGTGATTGCCGTAAATGACGGCGGGCACATTTCCATCGCGGCGAGCTTGGCGTGCGGCCCCCTTGCCAGCACGCGGGCGCGCCGTAGCCTTGAGCGAGATCAGCTCAGACATGGCATCGTCTCCGAGTGTTAAAGGCTCTTCTGCCTATCCGAAGAGCCAAAAAGCCGCTTGCCGGCCTCCAAGGGTGCCGGGCGGCGTCTCAGGAATGTCTTCTTGAGATGGCGGCTGTATAACCGGGGTTTGCCGGACGCGCAATGCTTGCTGGGCCGAGGATTTGCCGCGGCCTATACTTCGAGCAGGCTGGAAAGTTGCTCCGGAAATCAGCATATTAAGGCCAATACCGTGAAACGCGGACGATTCGACCCGCGGAATGGGATCCGGAGATGCCTCAAAGTATGGTCCGAAAACCTTCCAAACGCCGCAGCGCGGCCGATCAGGACAAAATCATCGTTGAAGCGCTGCGCGACGTGGGCCGCCCGCTGAGCGCATACGAGCTGATTGAGAAGGTCCGCGTCAAAGGCGTCAGTGCTCCGCCGACCGTTTATAGGGCGCTACAACGCTTGATCGACGATGGCCTCGCGCACCGCCTCGAAAGTCTTAACGCGTTCGTCGCCTGCGAGCATCCTCATCACCACGGCAAGGCCGTATTCGCGATCTGCGACGCCTGCGGGACGGTGAAGGAGTTCGACAGCCCTGCGGCTGTCAAAAGCCTTCAGGGCTGGGCAAGCAAGAATGACTTCAACGTGCGTTCGATGACGATGGAGCTGCGCGGCCGTTGCGCCGCCTGCGCATCGGGCGGCGTGGACTGAACGCCGCCCCTGATTAATCTGCTTCCCCTGACCAAAGCTACATATCGAGCACGATGCGATAGCGCGCCTTTCCATCGAGCAGGTGCTGAATCGCGTCGTTCACCTTCGCGAGTGGGAAGTGCTCCGTCTGCGGCAGGATATTGTGGCGTGCAGCGAAGTTCAGCATCTGCGCAGTCGTCGAAGGCGCGCCGTTAGGCGAGCCCGACACGCTCCGTTGTGTCATGATAAGGTCGAAGGCATGCAACGGAATGGGCTCCGGAATGGCTCCGACGACGTGCAGCCGGCCCTTCGGGCGGAGCGTCGCAAGCAGCGCCCGCCAATCGAGCGGAACATTGACCGTCACGATCAGCAGGTCGAGCGTTCCCGCCGCCTTCTTGATGGCGTCTTCATTCCGCGAGTTGACGATGTTGTGCGCGCCAAAGCCACGCGCTTCATCGGCTTTTGAATCGTTGGACGTGAACGCGGTTACTTCGCAGCCCCACGCTTTCGCGAACTTCAGCGCCAGGTGGCCGAGCCCCCCAATTCCGACGACGCCGACGCGGTCAGTAGGCCGAATGTCGAACGCGCGAAACGGCGTAAATACGGTGACGCCGGCGCACATCAGCGGTCCGGCGTCGCGAGCGTCGAGCTTATCCGGAATCGGGATTGCCCACGGCCACTGCACCCGCACGCGATCCGCGAACCCCCCGTGACGGCCGACGATGGTAATCTTCCCTTCAGGACAGAGATTGCCGTCGCCTGCAACGCATTGCTCGCAGTGCATGCAGCTTCCTGACGCCCAGCCGATCCCGACGCGTTGGCCGACCTTCAAACCTTTGGCGTCCGAACCGAGGGCTACCACCTTGCCGATCACCTCATGACCCGGGATGACCGGGTACGTGGTAAAGCCCCATTCGTTGTTCATCACCGACGCATCGGAATGACAAACGCCGCAATACTCGACGGCGACTTCGACGTCGTCGGCTGCGAGGGGGCCTGGAATGTATTCGAATGGTTCGAGGGGACGGTTCGCCGCAATCGCGGCCCAGCCTTTGATTGTCATCGCCAAAACTCCACTGTGAGATTGGACGGTATCACGCGTTCGTCAGAGCAGTAAAATGACGGCGGGCAAGGAGAAGTGTACCCGCGTCTTGCTCTCGAAATCCAATGATCGTGTGCTTCGCGCGGGCGCGCGCTGCTTCAGTAGAAAAGGCTCGAAACGCTTTCTTCGCGGCTCGTGCGTAGGATCGCTTCGCCGATCAGCGGCGCGATCGAGATCACTCGGATGTTCTTTGCGGCTTTGACGGCTTCCGTCGGAAGGATCGAGTCGGTGATGACGAGTGACTTGAGCCGCGAATTCTGAATCCGGCTGACGGCGCCGCCGGAGAGCACAGCATGCGAGATGTACGCGGAGACTTCCGTTGCGCCGTTTTTGAGCAAGGCTTCGGCGGCATTCACCAGCGTTCCGCCGGAATCGACGATGTCGTCGATCAGGACGCAGCGCTTGCCGTCGACTTCGCCGATGACGTTCATCACTTCGCTCTCGCCGGGCCTTTCACGGCGCTTGTCGCAAATGGCGATCGGCGCGCCGATGCGCTTGGCGAGAGCTCGGGCTCTGACGACGCCACCGACGTCCGGCGAAACGACGACGATATCTTCCGTGCTTCCGAAGTTCTCCTCGATGTCGCGCGTCATCACCGGCGCCGCGAAGAGATTATCGGTCGGGATGTCGAAGAAGCCCTGGATCTGCCCGGCATGGAGATCGAGTGTCAGCACGCGCTGGGCACCTGCGCGCTCGATGAGGTTCGCGACGAGCTTCGCCGAGATCGGCGTCCGGGGGCCGGGTTTCCGGTCCTGTCGCGCGTATCCGAAATAAGGAATGACGGCCGTGATGCGCCGGGCCGACGAGCGCTTCAGCGCGTCGATCAGGATCAGCAGCTCCATCATGTTGTCGTTTGCGGGAAATGACGTCGATTGGATCACGAACACGTCCTGGCCGCGGACGTTCTCCTGAATCTCGACAAAAATTTCCATATCTGCGAAGCGCTTAACCTGCCCCTTCGTCATCGGGAGCTTCAGGTGTGCGCAAATCGCATCGGCGAGGGGCCGGTTGCTGTTTCCCGCGACGATTTTCACGTCCAGCTTTCCTCGGCCATCTGTGCTCCGAGCGTCATCACCTTTAACGTCAAAAGGCATGTCCACCCCAGAACCGTTGTTACGGGCGGGCTTGTAGCAATTGGGCCCGGACGATTCAACCGCCCGGGCCCTAATTTATGACGAGATGTTGTCACGCCAGCCGTTTGCTTAATTTATGCTTTTCTCCGGCAGTAACTTGATGATGCCTTGAGCAGCGGCGGCAGCGGCGGCGTCGGCCGTCTTGCCCCATGCGCCGTCGAGCGACCCCTGCGGCACTTCATTCTTCTGCGAGACCGTTCCGAGCTTCTTGCCCGACGGATCGAGCACGTTCCAGTCGATCTGGATCGGCTGCTTGCCGTCCTTGGTCGTACCTATCGCAACCTTGCCCTCGACCTTATACGACCGGGCGCCAGGCGTGTCGGCCAAGGTCAGGCCTTGCTTTGAAAGCTCGCGCTGGATTGCCGTCGTCAACGAGCTGCCGCCGTCGCCGGGCGCACCCGTTACAGCAGGTACGATCGCCGTGATCGGCCCGGAGGTTGCGATGCTTCCGGTGGTCGGCGAAGCCTGTTGCGCCGATGCCATCGTGTAAGCCGCCTTTGTAGTCGGTGGCGTCGTAGGCGAAGGCTTGCTCGCCGTGGGCGTATTGGAGGCGACGATAGAGCCGCTCGTCGGCAGCCAGGTCGCAATCTGCTTCGCCGTCTTGTCGGAGATGGACTGCACGATCGCGGGCGTGACAGCCGCCCACGGATCTTTTCCGGCACCGGCAACGACTTCCTCACCCGTGATGCGGTGGACGCGCTTGCCCGTCTGATCCGTCACGTCCCAGATGTAGGAGATCTTCGCTTTGGTCTTTTCGCGTGCGGCGACGATGTAGCCGCGCAGCACATATTCGCTCGCCGCGTCGCTGGATGTCGCGACGGTCAGGCCATTATGCCCGATTGCAGTGGCAAGACCCGCCTGCAGATCGCGAGCAACGTTTTCCGGCGAGCCGATGATGGGCGCGATCTGGATCTTCGCCGTTTTCGCCGAAACAGGCGTCGCCGCCCCAGGCTGCGTCAACGAAGCCTGCGGCGCAGCAGAGTCACCGCCGCTACCGCCGAAGCTACCGAGAAGATTTGGCGTCGATGAGCAACCGCCAAGCCCAAGGGCAAAAAGCGACGCGCAAAACGTCCATCCAATGGCAGCAAGAAACTTTCCGCGCACGCGCGTCCGAGCAGAGCATAAGGTCGTCACGTGACGTCCCCCCTTGTCCAACCGCAACTTCCCGGCGGCCGGCATTACTATACCCCGCGGCCTGAACTCCCCCAGTACAACCGGAACTAACCTAAACCCTCTAGATCAGCCCGGCTCTGCCCGTCCAGACGTTAACCCAGCGAAAGTGTTATCAGCCCGCGAAACGCAGGTGTCGAGTAGGACTCCGCTGTGGATTACGCGATTAAGCCACGACGATGGCGGAGATTTGACGGCCGTAGTCCGGCTCATTCAGCTTCGTTTTGCGCCGGTAGCTGAAGAAAAGTGATTCGTTCTCGCACGTGCAGGTCTCAAGGCTCCTGGCATGCTCAATCTGAGCGTCATGGAGACGTCGCAGAACGAAACCGGAAAGATCGAAATGCGGGCGTCCCGTCTCGCTGCGCCGCGAAAAGAATTCTCGGCTCGCGGGATCGCGGCTCAGGAACTCGGCTTCGAACTCCGGTCCGACCTCGTAAGCGTCCTGCCCGATGCAGGGACCGACGGCGGCGCGAATGCGCTCGCGCCGGGCACCGAGGCGTTCCATTTCAACGATCGCACTTTCAACGATGCCATAGAGCGCCCCGCGCCAGCCCGCATGAGCAGCCGCGACGACGCGCGCTCCTGAATCCGCAAGCAGCACCGGCGCGCAATCGGCAGTCAGAACACCGATGACGAGTCCCGGCGTCGCGGAGATGACGGCATCGGCGTGCGGAAGCGCATCGCGTGGCGGAATGCCCGTCACTTCGCGCGATGTCGTGCCGTGCTCCTGGTAGAGCGTCACGACGCCACCGCCGGTCCCGCAGAGATGCTGCGCAACCCGGCGGCGGTTTTCGAGCACATTCCCGGCATCGTCGTTCGATCCGAGACCGCAGTTGAGGCTTGCGTAAATGCCTTGCGAGGCACCGCCCTGGCGCGTGAAAAATCCGTGCCGGATGCCGGCGAGCGCCTTCAGATTTTCGGCGACGAGAGGCGAAGGCATGGCGACCGCTGCTCCTTCAGGACTGTTGCGGTGGGCCGCCGGCCTTCACCGCTGCACGAAAACCCGGGAGCGGCGGCAAATCCGGAGATCGCGCCGCAAGCACTTTGAAGCGCGATCCCATGCCGTTTGGTGCGAGGAGACGCGCCACGCCGGCCTCGATCTCTCCCGCCCGTTGCGGGTTGGCCGACATCAATCGCGAGGCGCGCTCGACGATGCCGACCGCACCGAGAAATTCCGCCTGCGTCACCGGACCGTCGAGCGCCAGGCCGGCGCGATGCAATGTCGAAGCGAGATCGTAGAAATTGACGTGCACGGTAAGATCGGCTTCGCCAGGAGAGGCGAGGGGTGATTCATACTTGTGCTCACGCACGGCCTGCAGTGTGTCACCGGCAGCAGCGACGGTGTGACCGTAGTCGATCAGCAGCATCACGATGGGACCGCGCTGCATGAGGCTCTGAAGCGCATCGGCCAACCGATCGAGCCGCTGCGTTTCGACGACGGCTCCTGGTGGCGCGTCAGGCAGCAGGGCTTCGAACGCTTCGTGCGGGCAATCACCCCCGATCGCCGTGAATTCGAGTTCACCGGATTGATCGAGTGACACGCCCCTGATCCGCCATCCGTCGGCCGTCTTGATCCACTGCGCAACGGGCCAGGAATCGAGAAACTCGTTCGCGACAATGATCGCAGGCGGAGCAAATTCGTCGAGCTTGGCGCCCCAGGTGATCCGGCTGCGGAAGTCGGCAAGCGTCGCAGCCTGCACCTGCGTTAGGGCTTGGCTCGCTTCAATGAGATAAGGACGTACGGCATCGATAAATCCTGGCACGACGCGCGCTGCCCTGAGCGTATCGCGCATCATCGTCCCGCGCCCGGGGCCATATTCCGCGAGCGTGATGGAATCCGGTGCTCCGAAAACGGTCTGCCACACAACCCCGGCCCAGACACCGATCAGCTCGCCGAAGACCTGACTGATGTCGGCCGCCGTGATGAAGTCTCCGGACGCTCCGAAAACCCGCTGCCTGCGATAGTAGCCGAAAGGCTCATCCCAGAGGCAGCGCGCCATGTACGACTGAACCGTCATCGGCCCATCGCGATGGATGCTCTCTTTGATCAGCCGTGCGAGCGGCGTATCGCGATGCGAATGCGGATCGTCGATCAAGCAGATACCTTTCCAGGTGCCTCCGATCGCCGCGCCGACCAGATCAAGTAAATTCCAATCAGCAACATCGGCAGACAGTAGACTTGGCCTGCCGTGAATGGACCGATGTTCAGGATATGGTCGGGCTCGGGTTCGCGGAAGATTTCGCACGTCGCACGCGCGATCGCGTACCATACGAGCCAGATGCCGGTGACGAGGCCGGGCCGTTTCAGCGCCAGCATCCGATGCGTCGCGAAGCGGATGATGAACCACATCACCAGCCCTTCGAGCACTGCTTCGTAAAGCTGGCTGGGATGGCGCGGCTCCGGCCCGCCGTTCGGGAAGACCATCCCCACAGCTGCGGTCGTGACGCGGCCCCAGTGCTCCGAATTGATGAAGTTTGCGATGCGGCCGAAGAAGATGCCGACCGGAGCAGCCGCGCAGCACAGATCCATGACGGAGCGCGCCGGAACCTTGAACTGGCGTGCAAACAGCAGAATGAGAAGCCCGGCCGCGATCAGCGCCCCGTGGAAGCTCATGCCGCCTTTCCAGACTTTGACGATCTCAGCGGGGTTCGAGAAATAAAAATCCGGATCGTAAAGGAGCACCTGGCCCAGTCGCCCGCCGATGATAACCGCGCCGGTCATGTAAAGCAGAAGATCGTCGACGCGTTCGAGCGTCATGGGCGCCTTGTCGGCGAACCAGAGCTTCGGGGTCGAGATCAGGCGCCGGATATATAGCCAGCCGAGCACAAGGCCCGCGAGATAGGCGAGACCGTACCATTTGATCGAGATCGGACCGTATTCGATCGCGATGGGGTTGATGTTCGGGTAGGTTAGAAGGGCAAGTGGTGTCATCGATCCTCCACGGATATGAGGTGCTGGCCCTTCGCGAATTGGCCCGCCGAGGTTGTTTGGGAAGGCACAGTTAATGTCAAGCAGGGCAGATCCCCGCCGCTGCCCCGACTATTAGCTCTCTCTTGCAGTCCAAGCTCGCAATGGCCATAGTCGTCGCGAGCCTTAAGCCTTGGGACCTACGATGACCCAGACCACGAATAAATTGTTCGACGACTTTGCCAAGCTCATGACCGAAGCTGCGGGAGCGGCAGAGGGCGTCAAGCGGGAGACGGAAACGCTTATTCGTGGTCAGGCCGAGAAGTTCCTGCGCGATATGAATGTCGTGACGCGCGAAGATTTTGAAGCCGTGCGCGAGATGGCGCAGAAGGCGCGCCAGGAGAACGAGGCGCTCAGCGTCCGCATCGCCGCGCTCGAAGCTGCGCTTGCGAAATCGAAGACAGTCTGACGCACTTCCCGAGCCGAACCGGCTCTCTGCGACATCCACAGTTTAGACGGCGTTTTCTACAGTTCGCTGCGTCGTACGCATTGCAGACGTGTGTACGCCCGCGCTTCGCCACTTTCACCGTGGACAAGGTTCCCATGCCAAAGGCGTCAGCTTGCGACTCGTCGAGGCGTCTGGTTTTGTCCGCCGCAGCGAAAAACGGCGAATTTACTGATCTGACAGGGCCGCTTGCTTCGCAGAACTCATTTGCCTCGCGGCAGACTGGAGATCGATACACATGGCAGTTGCGGAACAGAAAACTGACCGCGTCTTGAATCCGATCGATCTCATTGAGCAGCTTGCGAACGGCCACGATTGGCCGCATGAGCGCGCCAGCGACGAGGAAATGACGCTCATCGTCGCCGGAACCTGGGCCGACTATCACATCTCGATCAACTGGCGCGACGACCTCGAGGCTTTGCATCTGGCGTGCGCCTTCGATTTCCGCGTTCCGGAAAATCGCCTGACGGAAATGTACCGGCTCGTCGCGCAGATCAACGAGCAGCTGTGGCTCGGCCACTTCGACCTCTGGACGCAGGAAGGGCTCGTGATGTTCCGTCACGCGCTGCTGCTGAATGGCGCGGTCGCGACCGTCGCCCAGTGCGAAGCGATGCTGAAAGCCGCCCTCGAAGGCTGCGAGCGCTATTACCAGGCCTTCCAGTTCGTCGTATGGGCGGGTAAGGAGAGCCGTGAGGCCCTGGTTTCGACGATGTTTGAGACGCAGGGACAGGCTTAATCCGGGCGGTCCCGCCCCAAGGTATCTCGAGTCATGTCCTTCAGACTGGATGGTCCGGTCGTGCTCGCCGGCGCCGGCAAAATGGGCGCCGCGCTTCTTGCTGGCTGGGTTGCACGCGGACTTCAGCCCCGCGACGTCATCGTTCAAGAACCCAATCTCGCAGGGGACACGGCCGAGCTTCAGCGCAAGCACGGCTTCAGCGTCGTGTCGGCTCTGGAAGGACTGTCGTCGCCGCCATCCGTCATTGTGGTGGCGGTCAAGCCGCAGGCTATGGACGGCGTGTTTCCTGCGCTCGCGAAGCACGCTGGCCCAGCGACGGTCGTAATGTCGATCGCGGCGGGCAAGTCGATTGCTAGTTTTGAACGCCACCTTCCGCCGGGAATTGCCGTCGTCCGCGCGATGCCGAATACGCCGGCCGCCATTGGCCGCGGCATATCGGGCGCCGTTGGCAACACTCACGTTACGGAGCAGCAAAAAGATCTCTGCCAGAACCTGCTCAGTGCCGTGGGCGACGTCGTCTGGCTGAACGATGAAGCGTTGATCGATGCTGTGACGGCGGTCTCGGGATCAGGTCCCGCCTATGTATTCCTGCTGACTGAAGCGCTGGCACGCGCTGGGGAAGCGGCCGGTCTCGATGCTGCGACGTCGATGCAACTCGCGCGCGCGACCGTCTCGGGCGCAGGCGAGCTTTTGCACCAATCAAAAAATGATCCGGCGATGCTCCGGCAGAACGTGACCTCGCCCGGAGGTACCACGGCGGCGGCGCTCTCAGTCTTGATGCGGGAGAAGTGCGGTCTGCAGGATTTGCTGACCGAAGCCGTGCTGGCTGCAAAAAAACGAGGCCGCGAGCTTGGAAGTTGACGGGGCTGGGATGTCCGTCGAATCCGAGGCTCGCGGCCGATATTTTCATCCCGAATGGGCTGGCGGCCCACGGCGATCGGGATTTTCGGATCCGGAGACTGCAGGCTTGGAGGACACCTTGCCGAAGTCGGACGGAAGAAGCGCCCGGAACCGATGCCCAGATAGTGTAATATCATAACATAACAGTCAATTCACAAGCCCGTGTAGCCGGAGGCAGGCGCGGCAAGTTATTGTTCTATAAGAATAAATTACTGCGGAAGCGAGATGATCGCTCGCAGTCCGCCCATCGAGCTTTGGCCGAGCGCGATCTCCCCGCCATGGCTTTTCGCAATGTCACGCGCGATGGCGAGCCCGAGACCGCTGTTGCCTTCGTCCTGATTGCGCGCGTGGTCGAGCCGGTAGAATGGCCGGAATACGTTCTCGCGCTCTGCCTCGGGAATTCCGGGGCCGTTGTCGTCGACTTCGATGCGCACCCACTGTCCTTCGGGCGCAACCCGGATGATGATGTGATCGCCGAACCGTGCGGCATTGGTGACGAGGTTCGTGATCGCGCGTTTCAATGCCTGGCGCTTCAACGGCAGCACGATGTTGCCCTTGCTCTTGCGCACCTTGAGATCAATCGTTGCCGCATAGATCGATGCGTCGTCGATTATCTCCTCGAGGAGTTCCGGCAGATCGGTCGGCTTGGCTTCCTCGCCGCCGTCGCCTTTTGAGAACGCCAGATAGTCTTCGAGCATGTGCTGCATCTCGTCGACGTCGGCCGAGAGCGCGTGTGTTTCGGGTGTGTCCTCGAGCAGCGCAAGTTCCAGCTTGAAGCGTGTCAGTACCGTTCTGAGGTCATGGCTGACGCCTGCGAGCATGGTCGTGCGTTGTTCGACGTGCTGCTGGATGCGATCGCGCATTTGCAGAAATGCGATGGCGGCCTGGCGAACTTCGCGTGCACCGCGAGGCTTGAAGTCCTCGGAAATCGTGCGGCCTTTGCCGAACGCGTCGGCGGCATCGGCGAGACGCAGGATGGGCCGGATCTGGTTTCTGAGAAACAGGATCGCGACGGTCAGCAGAATGACCGACGAGCCGACCATCCAGAGCAGGAAGATGTGAGAGTTCGAGGCGTAGGTCTGGCTTCGCGTAGCGACGAACCTGAGAATTGCGTCGTCACGTTTGACGCGAATTTCGACGTTTTGGGATTCCCCGACCGTATCGATCCAGAACGGCAGCTGCACATGCTTGCGCAACTCGTTCGATAACGCTTTGTCGAGCAGCCTGAAAAACGGCTTCGGCCCCGGCGGTGGCAGATCGCCCGGCGGCAGAACTTCCATTTTGAGATTCAGCCTGTCGCGCGCGAGATCGACGATTTTCTGCGCATTCTCGGATTTCGGCAGGTCGCTGTAGACTTCGATCAGAGCCGCGATATCGCGTGCCGTTGCCTCCGAGAGGCGGCGCGTCACGGCCTGCCAATGGCGCTCCATGAACGCGAACGCGATAACGCCTTCGAGAACCACGATCGGGGTGATGATGATGAGCAGCGCGCGCGCATAGAGCCCTTTCGGCAGCATTTCGCCCGCGATGCTGGTAAGGCGCGCGACGTGCGGATGCTCGCGAATGCGGCGGTAGAGGGATTGCTCCTTCCCGGATTCGGGCGTCGTTTCGTTGATTACCGCCATCGCCGTTTCAGTTCGCCTGTGCTCTGGTGATGATGCGGCTGCTCAAGGGTCAATCGGTATAAAGAATGTAGCCTTTACCGCGCACCGTCTGCAGGTAGACCGGGTTCGAGGGATCGGCCTCGATCTTGCGCCGCAGGCGATTGATCTGCACGTCGATGGCGCGTTCGCTGCCCGTGCTGTCGTCGCTCGAAAGCTCGTGCCGGGGAACCGCGACGCCGATGCGCTGGGCGAAGAGCCGCAATAGATCGCGCTCGCGCTCCGTGAGTTTGATCGTCTCTTCCTCGCGCCTGAGCTCGCCGCGCGTGATGTTGAACACGCAGCCGCCCATGCGGATTTCGTCGCGCGTCGCCACCGGCGTCTGTCCGCGCCTCAAGATATTGCGCAACCTGAGGAGCAGCTCGCGCGGTTCGAAGGGTTTCGAGACATAATCATCGACACCGGCTTCAAGGCCGGAGATGCGGTCCTCTGCATCGGCGAGGGCCGTCAGCATGCAGATCGGAACCGGGCGCGTCGCCTTTAAGTCGCGAGCGAGCGTCAGACCGCATTCGCCCGGCATCATCACATCGAGGAGCACGAGATCGAAAGCGAGCCCGCGCATGAAAGAGCGTGCTGCGGCAGCGTCCTGAGCTTCGGTAACGCGGAAACCGTTGCTCTTCAAAAAACGCCCGAGGAGTGCTCGGATTTTCTGGTCGTCATCGACGACGAGAATGTGGGGGGCGTTATCAGCAAGCGGCTCGGCTCGATCCTGCACAACTGCACCTCTCATTCACTACTTTCGGAGCCCCCCGCGATTTCCGCGTGCTGCCCCTTGATGAGAATCTCGACCTGCGGACGATCCTTTTCGGTAATCATAGCGAAAAGGAAGTTGCGCGCGAGCTGATCTGCACCGGGGCCAAGCGTCGCCAGAGCCTCGGCAACGCGTTTTACCTGTATTTGTGTCAGTTTGTCGGTCAAGCGCACGCCCTTGGCCGAGAGATAAAGCCGCCTCTCGCGTCGATCCTCGCTGCCCGCACGCTGAATAACGAAGCCTTCGTCGACAAGCTGCTTTAGAACGCGCGCCAGAGACTGCTTGGTGATCTTCAGAATATCCAGCAATTCCGCGACCTTTAGACCGGGATTGCGATGAATGAAGTGCAGGACGCGGTGATGCGCCCGCCCGAAGCCGTATTGCTCCAGCATTGTATCGGGATCGCGCGTAAAGTCGCGGTAGGCGAAATAGAACAGTTCCACACAGGAAATGAGTTCGGGGTCAATTTGCAGACGCCCATCCTCGGCCTGTGAACCTGCAGGATCCTGAGCTTTCGTGCGTCGGCCTGCGACGCTTTCCGAAGTTATGTCAGCCATGTTGACTTATTGGTCCGGATCGTATTCTGTTTCAAGACAAATCGCCGGGATAGTTCGCAGGCCTTGTGCACTTGCGAGCGGCACGCCCAAGGACTAATCGTCTCGAACAGACCGGGGGCAGCCGTCGCACGCCGTCAGGCCGCGCGACATACACCGGCGCTCCGATTTCGCCAACGATAAAGACCAACGAAGGACTTAGACGAGCATGGCCGACCTCGTTCCTTATCACGACCGCGATGGGCTGATCTGGATGGACGGGGCTTTGCTCCCATGGCGCGACGTTAAGGTTCACGTCCTGACCCATGCCCTGCATTATGCCAGTGCCGTCTTCGAGGGTGAGCGCTGCTACGAGGGCGAGATCTTCAAGCTGACCGAACATTCCGAGCGCCTCGTTGAGAGCGCCAAGATCCTCGATTTCGAGATTCCTTACTCCGTCGCCCAAATCGATCAGGCGTGCCGCGATACGGTCGCAGCCAACAAGCTCTCCGATTGCTATGTCCGGCCTCTTGCCTGGCGCGGCAGCGAGCAGATGGGCGTTTCCGCCCGCCAGACCAAGATTCACCTTGCGATTGCGGCGTGGAATTGGGGCTCTTATTTCCCGATGGAGCAGCGCCTCAAAGGCATTCGCGTCACCCATGCCCAATACCGCAGGCCCGATCCGGCGTGCGCGCCCGCCAAAGCCAAGGCTGCCGGCCTTTACATGATCTGCACGATCGAAAAGCATCGGGCCGAGCGCGCGGGCTATTCCGACGCGCTGATGCTCGACTATCGCGGTCGCGTAGCGGAGTGCACGGGCGCCAACGTCTTCCTGATCAAGGACGGCGTGATCCATACGCCCGAGCCCGACTGCTTCCTCGACGGCATTACACGGCGCACCGTCATCGATCTTGCGAAGGCGCGGGGCATCGAGGTGATCAACCGTGCGATCATGCCTGAGGAGCTTGGCAGCTTCAGCGAATGCTTCATCACCGGCACCGCAGCGGAGGTGACGCCGGTTTCCGAAATCGGCGAGCATCGCTACAAGCCCGGCAAAATCACCGAGACGTTGCTGAACGACTACATGGAGCTGGTGAAACCGAAGACGCGCGTAGCAGCAGAGTAACCACGCTCGCTTTTTCGCTCATGCCCGTCTTGCTTCGTAGCCGTTATCGGCCGATGCTTTGAGCACCTGTGCAACCAGGCGTGCTCGGATGTCGAAAGTTCTGTTTGCTGCAATGCTCGTTTTTGGCTTCGCCCTCTTTGGCGGCGAGGCCCTGCGCGCGCAGGAAGGTCCGGGGGGTGCTATCAATCCTCACCGGGACTGCCAGACGATCCTGACATGCAACTTCCGCAAAGGCGGAAGCTGGCGCGGCTGCGTTTCATCCTATTCCTGCCGCAGGTGCCGATTTGTCCCCGCGCCATGCTCGATCATCGGAGGCAAGAAACGGAGACTGTGCCAGCAGCTTGAGTGCGACTGGAACGGGACGTAAGTCACGAAACTAGGGATGGGTGGCGCTGCGTTAATCGCGATCCTGCAGGATCAGTGGCGCACAGACCACGGCAAGAAACAGCGCAATGACGACGCCTGTAATGATCGTGGTGAGAAGCGAAAGCGGACCGCTGATCCACATGGCGACCACGTTGATCAGAACGCACCAGATCAGCGCCGGCACGATCGAGGCGACCGCAAGTCCAAGCAGCTGAGTTCCGCGAACGCGCTGCCGCTTTTCCGGCACGAACCTCGTAACTGCAGTTGTCACGACGGCGCGCATTCTTGCACGTGCCCCATTTGCAGCCAGAGCCCGATCCCCAAATTCCCTCTTATTCCTAATCAGGCTAGGGGCGCGCAATAAACGGCTGGTTAACATCCATGAACAAATTGTTACGAGTTATTGCTGCCAATGGGCACGCAGACCCATTCACCAGCGACCTACTCTTTAACTGATCCCCGTTTTTATCGTTCCGCGCCAATGGCGAATCGCAAAGTTAATCTAACGCAGTTCGTCAAATTCTTCAGCCTGGAAAGCAGTGAATGGTTCCCACGAGTTTTGATGTCGCAATCATAGGTGCGGGCCATAACGGTTTGACGGCCGCCGCGTATCTCGCGCGCGCGGGGCTGTCCGTTATCGTTGTTGAACGAAATTCCGTTGTCGGCGGAGCCGCCATTACCGAGGAGTTTGCGCCAGGATTTTCCAACTCCGTAGCGTCCTATACGGTCAGCCTGCTCAACCCGGGCGTCATCGCGGATCTCGATCTCTATCGGCATGGCCTGGAGATCATTGAACGGCCGGCGGCAAACTTCTGGCCGGTCGATGACAAGCGCTCTCTGCTCGTACCCTACGATCCGGCCGCGCGCCGTGACGCATTTGCCGTCTTCTCTGCGAAGGATGCTGCGAGACTGGAGGCTTACGACAACGAGTTGAACCGCGCGGTCGTTGTCCTTCGCGATCTTATCACGCGCACGCCGCCGAACGCCGGCGGCGGGATTGTCGAATTGATCAAAGCCGGAAAGGTCGGCCGGCGAATTCTCAATCTCTCGACTGCCGATCAAAGGCTTCTGCTTGAGCTGTTCACGGCGAGCGCCGCCGATTTTCTCGATCGTCGTTTCGAGAATGAAACGGTCAAAGCCGCCTTCGCTTTCGATGGCATCGTCGGGTCCTATGCAGCGCCTTCGACGCCCGGCACGGCTTATGTGCTTCTGCATCACTGCTTCGGCGAGGTGAACGGCAAGATCGGACGCTGGGGGCACGCGAAAGGCGGTATGGGCGCGATCACGCAGGCGATGGCCCGTTCGGCAGAGTCGCGTGGCGCAATCATTCGTACCAGCGCGCCGGTCGAGCGCGTCCTCATCGAGAACGAGCGCGCTACGGGTATCGTGTTGAAGTCAGGTGAGGTCATCAAAGCGCGCGGGGTCGCAGCGAATGCCGGCCCGAAGCTCTTATTCCGCGACCTCGTTGCGAAGACGGATGTCGATTCTGAAACGCGCCAACAGTTTCTCGCGATCAAGACCGGCTCGGGCTCGTTCCGCATGAACGTGGCGCTCGCAGAGCTGCCTGATTTCATCTGTCGACCCGGCAAGGAGATTCGTCCGCACCACTGCTCCGGCATCGTGATTGGTCCGACGATGGACTATCTCGAACGTGCCTATCTCGATGCGCGTTCTTTCGGTTGGTCGCGTGAGCCCGTCGTCGAGATGATGATCTCATCGACGCTCGATTCTTCTCTCGCGCCTCCGGGAAAGCACGTCGCAAGCCTTTTTGTGCAGCACGTTGCTCCGCATCTGCCGGATGGCCGAAGCTGGTCGAACACGCATGAGAAGGAAGATTTTGCCGATCTCGTCGTTGAAACCGTGTCGCGCCATGCCCCGAATTTCAAATCTGCCGTGCTGGCCCGCCAGATCCTGTCGCCGCTCGACCTTGAACAACGCTTCGGCCTCGTCGATGGCGATATCTTTCACGGTCAGCTCGGTCTCGGACAGCTCTTTTCGGCGCGCCCCGTTCTGGGTTACGGCAATTACCGGATGCCGCTGAAAGGTCTTTATCTGTGCGGCTCCGGCGCACATCCTGGCGGCGGCGTAACGGGGGTGCCCGGCATGAATGCCGCGCGCGAAATTGCGAAAGATCTGAAGCGCTGGCGATCAGGGAGGCGATGAATGCATTCGGGTGCGAGCGTTTTCATGGTCGTCGCGGCGGGCAAGGGAGCTTAGCGTGCGCATCACACCGACGCTCGACATCGATGAAGCCGAGCTTGAAGAGCGCTTCATTCGTGCATCCGGTCCCGGCGGCCAGAACGTCAACAAAGTCTCGACGGCAGTCGAGCTACGCTTCAACCTCGCTGTAAATCGTTCGATACCCGATTACGCGCGCGGCAAGCTGAAGCGACTGGCGGGGCGACGTCTGACAACGGAGGGCATCATCGTCATCCAGGCCGATCGCTTCCGCAGTCAGGAGCAGAACAGATCGGATGCGCGCGAGCGACTGCAAGAACTTGTTGTCGAAGCGCTCGAACGTCCGAAGCCCCGTATTAAAACCAAGCCTTCGCGTGGCGCGCGCGAAGAGCGCATCAAAACCAAGACCGCACGTGGCAAAGTCAAAAAGATGCGGAGCCGCAAGGTCGACTTTGATTGAACGCGGCACCGGCCGAGAGGTATCGCGCTTTTTTGTAGACGATCGAAACGCGCAGATTTTCTCGCGCCATTTTCGTTTTTGACGTGCGCCCCCCGTTGTCGTTTAGACAACTTATGAGTGCGATCATATTTAAAATGCAATCTGAGAGAGATGCCTGCCAACCGGATCGAAATTAGCGAAGGGGAACTCGGCGTGAAGCCGTGGCCGCGGCCTCTCTAGGCCAAGGAAAGATGCGCGAGATCTGCAGGCTTCAGCAAAATTGTTGAATTTTGGGAGAAGAGGAGCGACTAGGGGACGACAGGAAACGCCATAACAGAAGCCGCATAGCTGTCGAATGAACTTTCTCAGGTTCCGTCTACCTGCCCCAATCGGCCTTCCTATACTCATCGTTATTGCGCTTTTTGACTACTGCGGTCTCAAAAGCGGCCGCTTGGCCAAGGTCTTGGCCTTCCTCCAGTTCTTACCAATAGTTTTGATTGTAACTATACTTTGGGCTGGCGCGTGGGCCATGACGATCGGCACCGCGGCTTTGATTTGGCAGCAAATCTCACACTGAGACGCGCGACCAGCGCAACCAAGCTTTCTATCGGTACGAAATGGGATCGTGAGTGTGTATCGTTGGTAGCGGGAGGCGGACTTGAACCGCCGACCTGCGGATTATGAGACCGCCGCTCTAACCACCTGAGCTATCCCGCCACACGGACCGCCATGCGGACCCTGAGGGCCCGTCTATAGGGAGCCTCGCATCATCCTGTCAACACGGCGCATGTGCATCAACGGCCGCGAGCGCGGCAGGTTGATTAGAAAAAAGTCGAACCCGATCGTAGAACCGCTACTCGGCAGCGACGGGACGCTCGGCGACCGAAGCCTCCTTGCGGAAGCGCATCATCGTGAAGATGCCGAGAGGCCGCAGGGACTTGCGATCCATCAGCTTCAGGTCGTCACACACCATCACGCGCGAGACGTCGAACACCGAATGCCAGCCGACGAGATCGGCGAAAGGCGCCATCTGCCGTTCGACCCAGCCGCGGACGCCCTGTTCCTGACTGAAGTGATTGACGAGCATGACCTCGCCGCCGGGCTTCGTGACGCGCGCCAGCTCCAGCATCACCTTTTGCGGATCAGGCACGACCGTGATCACATACATCGCGACGACGGTATCGAAGGAATTGTCGGGAAAGCGAAGGCTGCTCGCATCCATCTCGTAGAGACCCGAGATATTGACGAGCTTCTCGGTCTTGACGCGCTCCCGCGCCTTTTCGAGCATTTCGGGCGCAAGGTCGATGCCGACGATATCGAGGTGCTTTTTGTAGTCGGGAAGCGAAAGCCCCGTTCCAACCCCAACTTCAAGAACTCGGCCTGAGCCGCCGTTGATGATCTCGACCGCATGCCGCCGGCCAGCCGTCGAGACGGCGCCGAACGTGTAGTCATACACAGGCGCCCAGCGGCGGTACGCATCACGCACCGCGCCCTCATCGAGTTGAACGGCCTTTGGTTCGAACCTCTTCTTCGCAACACCGGACTGTGCGCCGGCCGTGCGCTGAAAACCCGACCCCTTCTCACCCACCGCCATCTCCATCGCTGTGTAATGCGCGCGTACTGACTATCTCTGCGCCTGGGCCATAGTTTGGCTTTGTGCGCGAAAGTCCCCTTGATTTGCAGCCTTCACCGTCTTTGCAATCCAGCCGCCGCCGAGTACGCGTGCACCAGGCTCCGAGCTGGCATAGAACACGCAGGCTTGGCCGGTCGCAATACCTTCCTCCCCATCGTGGAGTTCAACTCTGGCCCCACCGTTGGGTTCGGCCGTAAGGAGTGCCGCGCGAAGCTTTTGCGAGGATCGCATGCGCACGTAGAGTTCCAATCCTCTGCCGGCGCTTTCGATAAACGATTTTTCTCCGAGCCAATTCACATCGCGCAAGACCAGTCCGGTCGTCGTCAGCGCCGAACGCGGTCCGACCACGACTTCGTTCTTCGCTGCATCGAGCCGCACGACGTAGAGCGGTTCTGCTGCGGGGATCTTGATCCCGCGCCGCTGGCCGACGGTGTAATGGACGATACCGTCGTGGCGTCCGAGGATGCGCCCGTCCAGATGAACGATATTGCCCGCGTCAAGAGCATTAGGCTTCAGGCGCTCGATAACGTCCGTGTAGCGCCCGGTCGGGACGAAGCAGATATCCTGGCTGTCGGATTTGTCCGCCACCGGAAGATTGAACGAGCGCCCGAGTTCGCGAACTTCGGACTTTTGCATGCCGCCGATCGGAAACCACAGAGCCGAAAGCTGGGCCTTGGTAATGCCGAACAGGAAATAGCTCTGATCCCGATCCGTATCGACGGCGCGGGCGAGTTCCGGCCCGTGATCCGTATCGCGCCGCTGCACGTAGTGACCGGTCACGAGAACCTCGGCACCGAGATCCTTCGCCGTATCGAGCAGGTCGCGGAACTTGATTTCGTTGTTGCACGTAACACACGGGATCGGCGTCTCGCCGTGCACGTAGCTTTCGGCGAACGTCTCGATCACCTTCTCGGCAAAGCGAGCTTCGTAATCGAGGACATAATGCGGAATACCGAGCGTCTCGGCGACGCGCCGCGCATCGTGGATATCTTGCCCGGCACAGCAGCTACCTTTCCGGCCCGTGGCGCTGCCGTGATCGTAGAGCTGCAGTGTCACACCGATGACGTCATGACCTGCGGCCTTCATGATCGCAGCTGCAACCGAGCTGTCGACACCGCCGGACATGGCGACGACGACTCGCTTTTTGGCATTCGGAGTAGCGGCTGGCGTCTGAAAATCGGTCATCTGAAGCGGCGAAAAGCTTATTGTTAGTGACAAACGAAGTACCGGACAATCACGGGGACCATACCCCTGCGCGGGCCGGCATCCAAAAGACCAAATACATTCAATAAGTTATTCTTGGTCTCGTCGGGCAGATTTGTCGGATCTGACAGGCTGACCAAATCCATAGTTCATTAAATGGGTTTCCCGCAAGTCGCTCGCAACCGTTTATGCAACTGGCCCGTAATTCGCTTTATGATGTTTAGGGTTACCAGTGTGATCCGAATTGGAACGAACCTCTGCAGGATTTCCGCCAGATATCTCTAAATCGCTGAATTGGCACGACCATTTAACTTCTTTTCACTCAAGGGTTTAGTGCTAATTTAATGGCAACCCGCTATAAGTAACCCGTGGTCAGAGAGTGTGTATTGAGTATCATGACCGAACAGCAGATGAGAGCGCGCGGGCGCTACGTGATCGGACCTGATGGGTCGCCGCTCACGGTCGCCGATCTTCCCCCGCGGGACACAAAGCGATGGGTGATCCGTCGCAAGGCCGAAGTTGTCGCTGCCGTGCGCGGTGGCCTTCTCAGCATTGAGGAGGCATGCGAGCGGTATACGTTGACCGTCGACGAGTTTCTGTCGTGGCAGCGTTCGATCGACAAGCATGGCCTACCAGGTCTGCGCGCAACGCGCTTGCAGGACTATCGAGAGTAATCTCGGCGCCACGATTGGCGATGCGAGTGGCCGATGCGTCGGCCGCTCCGCCAAGTCGTATCCGCTAGTTTTCCGCTGACGCTTTCAGCGGCGGGCTGGCGTGCGGTTTCGCTTGCGTGGTTGTCGCCTTTGCCTTTTTCGGCTTTGCCTTGGTTTTCTTGGCGGCCTTGGGCTTGCTGGCCGGAGCTGCTTCGGCGACGGGCTGCGGTGCCGCTGGCGTCCAACCCGCAACGGCAGACGATTGGCTGCAGCCTTCCTCGCCCTTGGTCCAGCGCGTGATGTCGCTCGTCATGGCGGAGGCGAAGGCATCCGTCATCGTCAGATTTTCCGCTTTGACGGTGGCCGATGCTTCCCCCGTCGGATCGATGTCGACGACGTAAGCCTTGGCGCCGCGTGGATTGGGTTGCGTCGGATCGCGGCGATGAATGACGATTTGCGCCTTGCCGCCGCGCGAGGCTGGCGCCGCCGTCGCATGATAGACGAAATCGGCCTTGAGCGGCGCGCCGACGGCAAACCAGCATTTCATCGCGCCGCTGGCGACGCGGGAGTAAATATCGGTTGCCGATCCGCCTTGGCCGCCGGCCTGGTCGATCAAGATCCCCGTCTGCTGTGCGGCGCCTGGCGCGGAGGGCGGCGGAGTTGTTGCCTGCTGTTGCGAAGCTTCCACCGAAGGTGCACTCGGCAGGCTGAGCGTCGGCAATTGCGCCCCGCCACCGGCACAGCCCGAAAGAGCCATCGCGGCAGCGAGCGCAAGCAGCGCCTTGGATGAGCAACTGTCAGCCATTGTGCTCCGGTTGATGACACGCACGGCTCCGCACCTACGCGCAGAAGACAACCGAACCCGTTTGCCCGGCACGCAGCCATCCGGCAAGAGGGATACCCACCGGCCAAACGGCGCGACCGGGAGATTGGCACAAGAAAAGGCGGCGTCTTTCGGGCGCCGCCTCTTTCGAATCGAGTTAATGATTCGCGTACTGAATACAACCAGAGCGAATGCCAGTTAGCGCAAGGCGCTCAACCCGAATGGCCTTTCCCGGCGCCCGCGCGGATCCGGGTGACCGTCGGTCTGCTGGCTGGCGCGAGAGAACTGTTCCATCGTGTCGTCGCGTTCGCGAACCGCAGCGGCGAGCTTTTCGCGAAGACCTTCCGTGGATTGGCGAAGGTTGTCGCGGCGCTGGGCAGCAGCCTTGGCGAACGTCGAATAGGAAAAATGTGCCCGGTCGCGCACCCCGGTCCGGTCTTCTTCAAGCTGAATTTGCCGCTCGAGATCGGAGGCCATCTGGTCGAATTCGCGAATGATCCTTTCGAGATCTTCGACTTTCCTCGACTTTTCCTCGACTTCACGGCGCTTCAAAAGCATGGCCGTCTCACGTGACTTCATCGTTCGGTACCCCAAACTCATTCGAACTTGCATGGCCGACCAATCAAGAAGCGTGCCAAAGGCGCGAAAAGATTTCGTGGCCGAAGCAACATGAACATCTGCGTTAATGTCGGCCAATTAACCGCGTTGCAGCGCCTCGTTGCTACTTCAATACTACGTATAACATGTTACGCTTAAGTTGCGGTAAAGCAACGCGTAACCTTTTCTGACGTAGCGTGCCGTTAAGGGGCAGATTTTCGCCGCAACGGTCTAGGGGGTGGCTGCGAATTCTGTTAGCTCTTGATTCGTACCGAGTGCAGGTCACAAAGCGATCGAGGGGCAAGTCGGCAGGGTGGGCGCCCTGGTGGCAGGCTTCTGCGGCGGGGTCTGTTCAGCGGTCGAGAGGGGCGCAGTTCTAATATTCTGAACATCTTGGCGGGCCATCTTCGGCGCGAACGGGTATCTTATGCCCGCGAAGCGAAGAAATATGTCCGTCCGCGACGGCCGATGAGCAGTCAGGCTATGCTGTTCCGACACAGCAGCAGGTCGATGTGCGAATGGCTAACGCTGAATTAGGGTTTGTTAACCTCTCGTCGCTAACTTCCTAACGATCGCTTAGCTCGAACCGTTGCGCGTTTCTTTGGGCAAAGAGCAGACATGGCGCGGAGTCATTGGGGATAGGGCACCAGAGGAACGGTCATGAGGGTTCTACTTATCGAAGACGACAGCGCCACGGCGCAAAGCATCGAGCTGATGCTGCAATCCGAAGGATTTAACGTTTACACGACCGACCTCGGGGAAGAGGGCGTCGATCTCGGTAAGCTTTACGACTACGATATAATTCTTCTCGATCTGAATCTGCCGGACATGAGCGGGTATGAAGTCCTGAAGACGCTGCGCGTCTCGAAGGTCTCGACGCCGATCCTGATCCTTTCGGGCCTCGCCGGCATCGACGACAAGGTTCGCGGTCTCGGCTTCGGCGCCGACGATTACATGACGAAGCCCTTCCACAAGGACGAACTCGTTGCCCGCATCCAGGCCATTGTCCGCCGTTCAAAGGGTCACGCTCAGTCGATCATCGAAACCGGCGATCTTCGCGTCAACCTCGACACCAAGACGGTCGATGTTAACGGTCAGCGCGTGCATCTGACGGGCAAGGAATATCAGATGCTTGAGCTGCTCTCGCTCCGCAAGGGCACCACGCTGACGAAAGAGATGTTCCTCAACCACCTCTATGGCGGCATGGACGAGCCCGAACTCAAGATTATCGACGTGTTCATCTGCAAGCTCAGGAAAAAGCTGCAGGCGGCAACCGGCGGCAAGCACTACATCGAGACGGTGTGGGGCCGTGGTTACGTGTTGCGCGATCCTGGGCATGAGGGTTCGGAAGCAGCATAATCCGCAGCTTTCCAAGTTCTTTCCACGCGCACAGGGGCCATGAGGGCCCCTGTCGTGTTTTTGAACCAACGATGCGCGCGGTTCGCCGTCACCGCTACTTCAACGGCGCGGCCACTGTCGTATTGCCGCCGAAGCGATAATTGATCGACAGGCGGCCCATCTGGATATCCGGATCGAACTTCGTCGACACCAGCTCATTAATCTCCGGTAGATCGTTGGGCAGCAGTCTGACGGTTTCACTGCCGAGGTCGATGTACCGATACTCGGCTTTCAACGACAACGAGTCGTTCAAGCGTGTCTCAATACCGCCGCCGATGAAGCCGCCGTCGAAATTCCGGCTACCGATCAGCGTCGTTGAACCGCCCTCGACTTGGGTTCCCTCGATGCTGGCGCCGAGGGACAAGTAGGTAGCGCCGGCGTCGACATTCGCGTAACCGCCGCTGACGAAGAGCATCGTGTCCGGCCGCACCAGATAACCGATGCGTCCGCCAGCCATGAGCATATTTTTGAATTCGGTCTTGGTTCCGCCGTGGAGTTCAGCGTCCTCTCCGAGCGCCAAGGTGAGACTGTTGCCTTGTTTGAGATGCGAGTAATCGGCGTCGCCAAATACGCCGACCACGAACCTCGGACTGATCTGATAATCATATCCGATCGTGGCGAAGATGATGCCGCCATCATGTCCGAACGGAACTCCGGCGTTGAATAGTGAGCCCGGATTGGGTTCAAACCGATCGGAGAGCTCTAGCGTGTTATTGGCGACGCCGTATCCGCCGCCAAAACCGAGATAAGCGCTCGTCCAGCTGCTGGTAACCGGAGGAATGGAGTTATCCGGTTCCTCGGTCTTACCGTCGCCGAACCGGTAATTCAGAGACACGCGTCCCGTCTGAATTTGCGGTCTGATCGAGCCGGTAATGAACTCGCTTGCTCCAGAGCCTGGAAGAATATCGAGACGCTCGGACCCTAGCGAGGTGTAGCGATATTCGCCTTTGATGCTGAAGCCGTTGGAGATCAGCGTCTCGACACCGCCGCCGAGGAAATAGCCGTCGAAGCTACCGACCCCTGCGAGCGTGCCGCCGGTTGAACTGCCACCTGACGAAAATCTGGCGGTGATGTCGCTTGATTCGGCGTGCGCATAGCCGAACGTCGAGAAGAACAGGGTTGACGGAGCGACGAGATAGCCGAGACGGCCGCCAACCGAGAGCTGGTTTTGAATCTTGAAGTTGATGTTGGCGTTGAAATTTCCGAGCTCACTGCCGGCGTCGATATTCGTGTCGATATCGGAAAAATCGTAGTCGACGAAAGCGCCGACGAGTACTGGGCCAAAAAGCATATGGTCATAGCCGGCGCCGAGCGAAAAAAATCCTCCGGTGCCTCCAAAGCCATTGATACCGACGCCCGCATCGAGACCCAGGCCGGATATGGCGGGGCCTGTGCCGACGTTGAAGTCGTTTTTGGTCATGCCATAGCCGCCGCCGATACCGAGCGACAGGCCTTCCCATTCGTTGGCAAAACCAGGCGTTGCTAAAGCTGATGCACCGGCACATGACGCAATGAGAAGCACGGCAAGCGACCGTTTCATCAGGACCCATCCATAAAAAAAATTGATGCAAATATGCTCAGTTAAAGCTTTGTTAATCTGATTCGGCCTCGCAACATTTCCTCAGTATGTGGATTATCGAGGCAGTGGTTTTGAACCCACATCAGCTATTTTGGCCGGATTGGGTGTGTTCCTGATAACCCACGGAGCGGTGCGCTTGCCGTCTAGCGAAGTGATGCTCTAAGACCGCAGAAAGCCAGTAAGGACTCCCCGAACATGAGTGACGCGACTGCCCCGCCTCAATCTCCGCTCAAGGCCGCGATCGTGCGCGTCACGCCATTCGAGCAAAACTGCACGCTGATTTGGGATGAGGCGTCGAAAATCGGCGCTGTCGTCGATCCGGGCGGCGATCTCGATCGGATCGCGCGCGGCGTCGAAGAAGCCGGAATCGAGATCGAGAAGATTTTGCTGACCCACGGGCACATCGATCATGCCGGCGCCGCTGCGGAGCTACGCCAGGAGCTTGGCGTCAAGATCGAAGGTCCTCACAGGAACGATGCGATCCTGCTCGACAATCTGGAGAAGCAGGGTGAGGCGTACGGCATTCCGGGCGTGCGCAATGTCAAACCGGACCGCTGGCTCGATGAAGGCGACCACGTTACGGTAGCGGGCCATACCTTCAACATTTTCCATTGTCCGGGCCATTCACCGGGATCGGTCGTGTTTTTCGATCCGGCCCAGCGGTTCGCTCTTGTCGGTGATGTCCTGTTCCGCGGCTCGATCGGCCGTACGGACTTTCCTTACGGAGATCACGACGCGCTGATTTCGTCGATCAAGACCAAGCTGTTCCCGCTCGGCGACGACATCGCCTTCATCTGCGGACACGGACCGCCCGGACAGTTTGGTCAGGAACGGCTGACAAACCCGTTCCTGGTTTGAGTCGCGCGCCGGCTTAGAACGACCATTCCCAATGCAGGCATCCGAAGACGCCGCATTCGCGTGTCAGCGTTCCGTAGCCCCCGTTCGACAGCGTGGTATCGCCATCGCCGAAGATATCGACGGTCTGCACGCGCAGCGTTTCTTCGCAGCTGCGCCGGCAATCGACCCACGTTCCGTGGGGCAATCGCACCTGCCATCCATAGCGCCCCGGTCTGACGACGCTCCGAATGGAGCCGTTGCCATAATGGCTATGTGCCGTGATGACTTCGCCCGGCTCGTAGTTCGTCCGCAGCCGCCGCCCGAGTGCATCCGACGGGGACGACATTGCAGTCAGAGCAAGCAACGCCGCAATGACAGGAACGGCAGCCCAGAGTCTCGAGCGCATGATCTTCAATTCCTTGTTCGGCTAAGTGCGCCGGATGTACGTGCGATGTACTCAGCGAGACATTGAAATATTGATACCCTTTAGCGATGGGCCGCTGGTCAAGACGGCGACCGAATGCGAGCCATGACTGACGGTCACGAGCATCGAACCCGTGATGCCACCGCTGATCGAGAGATTGAGCTTGTTGGCGTAAGCGTGCCCGGTGACCGAACCGGATTGATTGTACGTCCGCTCTTCCCAATTGCCGGTCACCGAACCACCCGCATCGACCAGATTCGCGCGAAGTTCCACTTTCGCCGAAGCGTTGGCGCAGCGGATCGAAATGCCGAGGCTATGGGGACCGCCCGTGTTGGTATAGTAGCCCTTGCAGCGCAGACTCTCCGTCTTGCCGCTATCGAATTT
This sequence comes from Hyphomicrobium sp., assembly GCA_035547255.1. Taxonomy (GTDB): domain Bacteria; phylum Pseudomonadota; class Alphaproteobacteria; order Rhizobiales; family Hyphomicrobiaceae; genus Hyphomicrobium_B. Next base: position 3,611 of record DASZVX010000090.1, on the reverse strand, counting down.
TGCGACGCCGGAACCGCTCCAGGTGCCGACAAGTTCGGGGAAGGGACCGTCTGCGGCGTGTGCTGCCGGTGCGGTGAGAGACAGAGCGCCGGCTATCGCCGCAGCCGCGGCAAGCGACCCGAGACAACCGGAAAATTGCTGATAGCGAAACACGAAGCCCTTCCTTCCTGCGTATCGCGAAACGGCGCGCATTATTGTCTGATGCCCCGGATTTTGCGAGCCATATGGATGAACTTGAACGAGATGCGCCCGAGTGTTGCCGTCGAACGACAGTCTCGGACCGCATCGCAGCCGGCAAAGCCTCCGGTCGGCTATGCTGCCAATGCGCTTATGGGGAGAAGACGCCCTTGCCGCAAGAGATTGTCCGCCGCATTGACCCGTAGGAACGGGCGTTTTGCTCCTTACGGCCCACGCTTTGCCGCACCGATAGAGCTGAAAAATATGGCGCGCGTCGACGCCTAGACCCGCGAGATTCCCCAATGTGGTCCACAAACAGTCGCGATCCGTGGGCAGGTTATCGCTGTCCGGTTGCTGAAGCTCGAAATGCACGCAGCCGGCGATGGGGTTTTCGAAGAAATTGAAATCGGGTTGTGCGCGGGGCGGGCCCAAAGCCGGATCGGCTTGCTGAGGGAGTCAAAAGTACATGCGTCAGTCGTATCGCGTTGCCGTGTATTTGGCGGTTGCTGTTGTTTCCAGTCTGGTTGCTACACAAAATCAGGCCGCGCCCCCTGTCGATCCGTTAGCAGGCCTCGCCGGGCGATGGGTCGGAATGGCGACGATGACGTCAATTTCCGGGCCTGCATCGAATTTCAAATGTGTGGTCACGTACGTTCCCCGCCGCGACGCGCCGGGTATGCGTCAAACGCTGCGCTGTGAGGATAGGGCTACCAACTTCAAGCTTCACGCTGCAACCGACTTGACGGTCGAGGGCGAGAAGCTGACCGGCGCCTGGCAGGACAAGATCAACGACATTGGCGGTACCGTCGACGGCACTGTCACGCCGACGGGATTCGATGTGCAACTTTCGGGACAATTCTTCGCGGCGCACATGGCCGTCGCCGGGCAAGGGTGCGATCAGTCCGTTAAGGTCCTGCCGCAGAATTCCGACATGTTCGTCGAACTGGCCGCAAACCTGAAGAAGTGCTGACGACGCACGTTCGGGTGAGCTGCTAGAACGGCTCGACGACACGCGTCACCGTCGGCGGGCTGCCTGAATTCGGATCGTAACGAAAGTCGAGGATGACGTTGTACGCATCCTCGGGCCACGGATCGGGGTAGCTGCCTTGCGGTGCCCCGAGCAGCGCCGCGATCGCCGGAAGATTCCCGTGATGCCAGCAGATGACGAGCGTTTTTCCCTTGTATTCGGGATTTGAAAAAATCTCGTCGGCGAGATCCTCGAAGTCGTCATTCTCGAAATCGTGTTGGACTTTCAAGCCAAGCGCATTGGCGAGTGGAGCAACCGTGTCTTTAGGCCTGTTCGAATGCTTCGAGTGCGCCGTCGCGATAATGTAATCGGGCTTTCCGAATGTTTGCGGAATGTAAGTTGCAAGATGCTCCGCACGTGCCGTTCCGGCATCGGACAAATCCTCATTGTAGGGATCATCTGTCTTGTCGGCGTGACGCATCAGGATAATGCGGCTCGGCCCGCCATTGGGGTGATCGACGGCGGTGAAGTTGGCCCCGGATTCCCGCGTGCGCTGGCATAACGCGCAATCTCTTGCGAAGCGCGGCATACCGAGTGTCAGCAATCCGAAATCGATTCTCGTGTGTGTCGTCGCAATTCCGGACGCGATGCGCGTATTGGACTTTGAAGTATTGTCAGACGAAGTTCCAACCGGGATCAGGACGATTGCAGCCGAGGTGAAGATCAGGGCCAGGCCGTGTGACGTCAGAAGCGCTGTCATGGCATCCTCCGAAACGAACGGATGAATAACGCGCGGACATCACCTCCGGCCGCGCAACGGCCCTAGCTGGAAATATTAATGAGGTCTTAACGATCCTTCGATAAAGAGTCAGATATGCCGACGCGCGACAGGCGCGGCGCCTTTCATATTGGGATGCGCCATCCCATTCTATTCCAGCGCAGGCGCTCCGGGTTGTATTTTTAGCGCTGCGCGATTGTTTCATCCGGAATGCGACAGAGCGATGAAGTGCGCGACGCCCGATTCCGAGCTGCTTCGGCAGCTTACAGATATCCCCGAAGTCGCTTTGAGCGGTTTCGGCGTGCGCGAGGGCTTGTCCGGAACCGGCGTCACGGTGCTCAAGGGACGGAATTACTTTGGGAGCTGGCGCGTTACGGCCAAGGGTGAACTCGTATGGACGTTCGCCGATCTTTCAGAACCGGGCCGCACGGTTGCGTCGGTCGACGAAGCCGTTCGCTACACACTGCTCTTGATTTTGTCGAGCATAGCCAAGACGCCGGAGACCTTACGCGCGCGAACGGGCTGAACCCGCTCGCGATCACCAAGCGAAGCCTGATGCATTATTTCCAGTGATGCAGCGTGCTATGCAGCCAGCACGGCACGCTCGTGTTTGCCTTCCTCGATCTCTTCAATGATCTTCGCGACAAACGGTTCGAGATCACCCGGATTGCGGCTCGTGACGATGCCCTGATCGGAGACGACCGGCTCATCGACCCACTGCGCGCCCGCATTCGTGACATCCGTTTTGATCGAATCGTAGGATGTCGCGCGCCGCCCGCGGATGCCATTCGCTTCGATCAGCAGCCACGGTGCATGGCAGATTGCTGCGACGACCTTGCCCTCATTGAGAAACGCTTTGATCAGCTTCAGCGCATCCGGATTTTTACGGAGCGTATCGGGGTTCATCTGACCGCCCGGAAGCACCAGCGCGTCGTAGAGTGATGTCGACGCTTCGGAGAGCTCCACATCGACGGGCACGGGTTTGCCCCAATCGTGATTTTGCCAGCCGACGATCGCTTCCTTTTTCTTTCGCTCCTTCGGTGCTGCGACGTGAACGAGTTGCGCAACGGCTTTCAGCTTATCGCGCGGCACCTCGAGTTCGGATTGTTCGAAACCGTCCGTCGCGAGAATGAGAATTTTGGCGTTCTTTATTTTCGGCATGATCACTCTCCTCGCAGAAACACAATGACAAAAAACCTGAGATTCCAGCGTAAGTTCCGCGTTTGCGATTAGGCGTAAGGCCAACGCTCGCACGCGCGCACCGCGGCGCGGTGTTCGGCCGCATAAACGTTGCGCGCGGCGACGGCCGGTTAAACCATCTTGCCGAGAACCTTCGAAATCTCGGCCGCATTGAACGCGCGCAATGTCTGCGTCCTGACGTGGCCCCGAGCGGCGATGCTCAGCGACAAAGCCGTCGCTGTCTCGTCATCGGGCGCATCGCAAATCGTGACCACATCGAACGGTCCGATGGTCCAATACATGTCCTTGATCGTGACGCCCGCATCTTTGGCTATGGCCTTGAACTTATCGGCGCGGCTGACCGTATCTTTGGCGTCGTGAACGCCTTTGTCCGTGAAGTTGGCGAGAATGACATATGTTGCCATGAGAGCCTCCATTGCGGTGGTGCTCCCCCCGAGCGATGTATGTTAGATCCGCGGGCAATGCAAAAGTAGGATAATCTTCGCCTAT
>DASZVX010000089.1:0-2178 GCA_035547255.1 Hyphomicrobium sp. | reverse complement strand
CCTATTTTTGAACGAAGCTTGAATGACGTATGTCATGATCCGGCAAGCAAGGATCAAGCATGACACGCGCCGATGTCTTTCCTACAAACGCCCCCAGGCTGGGCCGCGCGATCACGTGCGCCTTCTGCACCGGGCTGATCGGTATCGGCCTCGCGCGCTTTGCCTACACGCCGCTTTTACCCGCCGTCATCAACGCTCATTGGTTTTCGCCGTCGGAGGCCGCTTATCTCGGCGCCGCCAATCTTGCCGGATATCTCGCGGGTGCGTTGCTCGGACGTCCGGTTTCCGCTCGTTCCTCGGTCGTCGGCCTGTTGCGGGCCATGATGCTGCTCGCGACGGCGTCGTTCTTTGCCTGCGGTTTTCCAGTGAGCTTCACCTGGTTCTTCGCTTGGCGCTTCGCCGCAGGCTTTGCGGGCGGCGCGATGATGGTGCTGGCCGCGCCGACGGTGCTCGCCCATGTGCCTCCATCCCGCCGGGGACTTGCGGGCGGACTGATCTTCATGGGTGTCGGCTCCGGCGTCGTCGCATCGGGCACGCTCATTCCCTTTCTCTTGCAGATCGGATTGCAGGAAACGTGGATCGGTCTCGGCGCGCTATCGCTTGCGCTGACGGCTGTTGCGTGGAGCGGTTGGCCGGATACGCCTCCGCCTCAACTTCCATCTGCGGAACATGCCCACGCGCCGCACTCGTCGGCGCTGAGAGCCCTCTACACCGAGTATGCTTTGAACGCGGCGGGGTGGGTGCCACACATGATCTTCCTTGTCGACTTCATTTCCCGCGGCCTCGGCAGAGGCGTCGAGGTCGGCGCGATATTCTGGGTCGTCTTCGGCATCAGCGCCACATTCGGACCGATCCTCTCCGGACACGTCGCCGACCGTATCGGCTTTGGACCGGCATTGCGCGCAGCATTCGGTCTCGAAATTATCGCGCTCGCGATACCGGCCCTCCACATCACGAATTTAACGCTGCTGTTTGTGTCGAGTATCATCGTCGGCGCTTTCTTGACGGGCACCGTGACGCTCGTGCTCGGACGAATTCATGAGCTTCTGCCCCACCATCCGCAAGAACAGAAAGCCGCGTGGAGCATCGCGACGATCGCCTTCGCACTATGTCAGGCGGCCGCCGCCTACGGTCTCTCTTTTGTTTTTGCGAAGAGCGGCGGGGACTATCAGCTCCTCTTCATGATCGGCTCCGCTTCGATGACACTCGCGCTCGCAATCGATCTGATTTTCGACCGCCGGACGAACCGCTGACGCACGTACGCGCGCAACTGGACATATTCGGCTCGCCTCCCTCATGATCTCTGCTAAAGATCGCGAGCGGTCCGCTAGCGTAGCGACTATCGGAAGGGAACGACGATGATTTACGAGCTGCGCGTCTATCAGCCGGTCCCCGGCCAATTGCCCAAGCTGCTGGCCCGGTTCAGAGACAAGACGATTCCGATCTGGGAAACGCACAGCATCCGCCCGATCGGCTTCTGGACAACGCTCATAGGCGAATCGAGCACCGCGCTGACCTACATCCTCCAATGGGAGTCGCTCAGCGAGCGCGAGCTGAAATGGACCGCATTCCAGAACGACCCAGCCTGGCATCAGGCCCGGGACGAAAGCGAACGCGACGGCCCCATCGTCGCGACGATCAGCAACCAGATCCTGACCCCGACAGCGTTCTCGGCATTGAAGTAAATGCATGATGACGCCGGTGGAACAATCTCATCACCACATCAAGCACCTTCGCCGGAAAAATCTGCCAGTGGATACCATCGAGCTTGCACGATATCTCATTGGTAAGACGCTGGTGCATGAATTGCCCGCAGGCAGGCTCAGCGGCCGAATCGTCGAAACCGAAGGTTATCCGCCCGGCGACGCCGCGGGCCACGCCTTTCGAGGCGAAACACAACGCAATCGGACGTTATTTCTCGGCCGCGGCTACTGCTACGTTTATTTTACCTACGGCTCGTCGTTCATGGCGAACGTCACGAGCGAGAAAGCAGGCGTTGGCGCGGGTGTGCTGTTACGTGCGTTGGAACCTCTCGACGGCATCGAGATCATGCAGCGTAATCGAAAGACGACAGCAATGCGCGATCTGGTGCGCGGCCCCGGACGACTCGCCCAAGCCATGCAAATAGACAAGCGATACGACGGAGTTGATCTCTGTGCTGAAGGTACCCTGTGGCTT
>DASZVX010000088.1:0-17260 GCA_035547255.1 Hyphomicrobium sp. | reverse complement strand
CCGAACCTCAACAGACCGCCGAAAGCCAGCCGCAGACGCCGCCGGGCCCCCAGGCAAATGATCCGCAAACGACGACAGCGTCGGTTTCAAAGCTTGGCGGAGCTACCGTCGCGCCACAATCCCCGACCGACATGCAGGTTGCTGCCGTCGAGCCGCAATCGCCTCAGCCTCCGGCGCCGCCTTCGATCGATGGCTCGCCGCTCGACGCGCGTCTGCAGAAGGTGCCTGTCTGGGAGCTGATCAAAAAAGAATATCCCGATTGGTACACGTCGCAGATTTCTACGGCCAACAAGATGGTGGCCGACAAGAAGTCCGATAACGAAGTCGCCATGCTTCTCGCCCAGGGGCTCGTGAACCTCAGGCGGCAGAATGCCGACAAGGCGCTCGCTGCGAGCTCCGAAAAACTGCAGGCCATTGCAGTGGCGTTCCTCGAGCATCTGAAGTCGCTTCGCGCGCAGAGCGTCAGCGCCTGCTTCGGATTCATTTCAAAAGGCGAGACGAGCCCCGCCGTCGTTCAAATGATGGAGCATCCCGAGACGGCGACGGCCCTCAATGCGCAGGCTGACGCAATCTTCGAGGCGATTTCCGAGGGCGCCAAAAATCCGGTCAAGCACGACTCGGCCGTCAAGAGCGACTATGACGTTCTGATCAAAGAGCTCGCCAAGCTCGGGTGGAAGGAGGACGACCTGCAGGTGTTCTCGAATCCGAAACTGTTGGCCAAACGCGAGCCGGAGCAGGTTTGCAAGATGGTTCAGGAATGGTTCGTTGCGCACCTCGCCGTGCAGGACAAGGCCATCCGCGATCGCCTGCTCTATGAGACGCTCAAGCCCGTCGTATCGGGCTGACGCCGGTGCTTTACGCGGCGATCAAAATTCTACTGACAGCGGTGCTCGTGGTCGCAATTTCGGAAGTAGCGAAACGATCCAGCATGCTTGGCGGCATCATCGCATCGCTGCCGTTGACGTCGCTTCTGGCGTTTATCTGGCTCTATGGAGAGACCGGTGACACATCCAAGATCGCCAATCTTTCGACGAGCATCTTCTGGTATGTCCTGCCGTCGCTGGTCCTGTTCATCATTCTGCCCCTGCTTCTCGCGCGCGGCGTCGGATTCTGGGCAAGCCTGCTCGTCGCATCGGCTGCAACATTCCTCGCCTACCTTCTGATGACAGCCGTGCTTGCGCGCTTCGGCGTCACCCTCTGAGGCGTGACAGGCGCGGGCGGACAGGCTATCCGCTCGTGCCATGCTGCATATCAACGATCTGACCTATCGGATCGAGGGACGGCCGATCCTCGAGCAGGCGACCGTCGCGATCCCTTCCGGCCACAAGGTCGGCCTTGTCGGACGCAACGGCGCCGGCAAGACAACCCTTCTGCGCCTCCTAAAGGGCGAGATCGCGCCCGATGACGGGTCGATCTCGATCCCGCGAAATGCGCGCCTCGGGCATGTCGCCCAGGAAGCGCCGGGCGGCGACGACAGCCTGATCGACTGGGTGCTTTCTTCCGATACGGAACGTGCCAGCCTGCTGGCGGAAGCGGAGCACGCTGCCGATCCGCAGAGGATCGCGGAAATCCAGATGCGGCTAACCGACATCGATGCGCATTCCGCGCCATCGCGCGCCGCCCGCATTCTCTCAGGGCTCGGTTTCGACGAAGAAGCCCAGCGGCGTGCTTGCCGCGAATTCTCGGGCGGCTGGCGCATGCGCGTGGCGCTCGGCGCGATCCTGTTTCTGAAGCCCGACATTCTGCTCCTCGACGAGCCGACGAACTATCTCGATCTCGAAGGCACACTTTGGCTCGAAAACCATCTGAAGACGTATCCGCATACCGTTCTGATCGTCAGTCACGACCGCGATCTGCTCAACCGCGCCGTCGGCTCGATCCTGCATCTCGAGCGCGGCAAGCTTACGCTGTATGCGGGCGGCTACGACGACTTCGAAGAAACACGGCGTGAGAAGCAGCGCCTCGAAATGAAGCTCAAGAAAAAGCAGGACGAGCAACGCCGGCATTTACAGGCATTCATCGATCGCTTCAAAGCCAAGGCCAGCAAAGCGGCTCAAGCGCAAAGCCGCGTCAAAGCACTCGCCAAGATGCAGCCGATCGCGGCTCAGGTCGACGATCGCGTCGTGCCGTTCCGCTTTCCCGATCCGCAGAAGGTGATCGCGAGCCCGCTGCTCAGGATTGAAAAAGCGAGCGCCGGTTATGATCCTTCCGCGCCCGTGCTGACCGGCATCGATCTCCGGATCGACAACGACGATCGCATTGCGCTGCTCGGTCAGAACGGCAACGGCAAGTCAACGCTCGCCAAGCTTATTGCCAACAAATTGGCTCCGCTTTCCGGAGACGTATTCGGAGCACAAAAAGTCGAGGTCGGATATTTCGCGCAGCACCAGCTCGATGATCTGCAGCCCACTGCGACGCCCTACGACTACATGCTGAAATTGATGCCTGAAGCGACAGAGGCGCAGCGGCGCACGCGACTTGGCACATTCGGTTTCAGTGCGGATAAAGCGGATACCCAGTGCGGAAAACTTTCGGGCGGAGAGAAAGCGCGACTGCTGCTGGCGTTGACAGCCTTTCATGGACCGCACGTCCTGATCCTTGACGAGCCGACAAACCATCTCGATGTCGACAGCCGCGAGGCACTGGTTCATGCGCTGATGGAATACAATGGCGCCGTCATCCTGATCAGCCACGACCGGCATTTGATCGAAGCGACGGCGGATCGTCTTTGGCTTGTGCGCAATGGCACGGTGAAGCCTTACGACGGCGATATGGAAAGCTATCGCGCGCTGCTGCTCGAAGAACGGGGAGCGCGAACGACAGAGCGGCGCGACGATCGCAACGGTGCGGAAGCCAAATCCTCACGCACCGATCAGCGTCGCGCTGCTGCCGAGCGCCGCGCTGAGCTTGCACCACTCAAGAAAGCCATGCTCGCCGCGGAACAGCGCGTCGAAAAAATATCGAAAGAGATCGCGGCGCTCGATGCTCTACTCGCCGATCCCGCGCTTTACGCGACTGATCCCGCGCGCGCCCAGAATGCAGCGCAGCAACGCGGCCAGTTCACCAAACAGCTTTCTGATGCCGAAGAAACCTGGCTAGCCGCAACGGAAGCCTATGAGGAAGCTTCTGCGGCATCCGGCGCCTAAGTCATTCCTGTGCATACGGAAATTTCGGCGGCTTTGCGGTCGCGCTGGAGCGGTCGTCGATTCGTCGCAATATCCACATCTGGAAGAACGGCGCTCCGGAACCCAATTTATGAGGGTGACGTTAATGAGGCGCAGGATCAGTGCCCCCGCTTACCTGCGCAACGGGTGTCAACCATGAAACAGGAATTCGTCTATCACGCCCTGACTTCCCGCAATTCCCGGGCGCGTCCTGCACGCCCTCACGCTGCAGTCGCGACTGTCGCGGTGAAAGAATATCTCGCTTACATCGCGACGCTTTCGATCGCGGTCGTCATCGCAATCATCACGTTCGCGTATGCTGCGAACATCACGATCAAATGGCTCGACGCAGTCGCCAAGCCAGGTTTCCTGGCACAATCTCAGACCATTGCGACGCAACCGGCGAAGCTTGCGGTGCTTCCAGCCGTGAAGCCGTTCAAGACCTCGAACTAGACCGAGTTATCGGTCAACCGTCCCATAATATTCAGCAGGTTTGAAGTCGCGGGGATGATGCTGGCAATGCCGCCTGTCCTTCGCATTCAGGCCGGTCTTCTCTTTGTTCGATAGTTGATACGAGTTCTTGGCTTCTGTATCGGTTTTCGATATCGTTTTCCGGTATTGGAAATCGAAGCCGATGAATGCGGTCGATGAAGTTCGACGATCTTTTCACGGGTTTCATCAGACTCCACGTTTTGCATCACGCGGCGGAGCGGGAAATCTATGGGCTCTGGATGATCGAGGAGCTGGCCAGCCACGGGTACAAGCTCAGTCCCGGCACGCTTTACCCGATGCTGCACGCAATGGAGAAGAAGGGATATCTCAAATCCCGCCCGGAAAGGAACGGGCGCTCCGTTCGCAAGCTCTACCGGGCGACGAAGCTTGGCAGGCAAGGGCTTGCACTCGCGAAAGCGCGCATCCGCGCGTTTACCGGCGAGGCGATGAAATCATGAACCCGGCGAAGGCGCGCTCATGAACTTTGCGAATGGGCGCGTGGCCGAGGTTTTTCTCGCATTCCTGAAGCTCGGCCTGACCTCCTTCGGCGGGCCCGTCGCGCATCTTGGATATTTCCGGCAAGAGTTCGTTGAACGGCGCAAATGGCTCGATGAAGCATCCTATGCCGACGTCGTCGCGCTCTGCCAGTTTCTCCCAGGTCCGGCATCGAGCCAAGTCGGGCTGGCGATCGGCCTTTCGCGCGCGGGATATGCAGGCGCGCTTGCGGCGTGGACGGCCTTCACCCTGCCGTCCGCAGTCGCATTGGTGCTTTTCGCGTACGGCATTTCTGTTACCGGAAGTACGCTCGACGCCGGGTGGCTGCATGGATTGAAAGTGGCGGCCGTCGCCGTGGTCGCGCTCGCCATTCTCGGCATGGCGCGGACGTTGACGCCAGACCGACAGAGAGCGGCGCTTGCCATCATCGCCATGGCTATTTCGTTCGCCATTCCCTCGGCGCTTGGCCAAATCGCAGCAATCATTTTCGGCGGCCTAGCGGGAGCCGCATTGCTTCGCGACGGCATCACCGCAACCGGCGATGCTCACTTGTCGTTATCGGTCAGTCGCTCCAGCGGCGCCATTTGCTTGATTCTTTTCGCGGTTCTGCTGATCGGGCTGCCGATGCTGGCGGCTGTCAGCCAAACTCAGGACATTCGCCTCTTCGACAAGTTTTTCCGAGTGGGCTCACTTGTGTTCGGAGGCGGCCATGTCGTCTTGCCGCTTCTTCAATCGGAAGTCGTGCCTCAGGGATGGGTGAGCAACGATGCATTCCTTGCGGGCTATGGCGCCGCGCAGGCTGTCCCCGGACCTCTCTTTACATTCGCCGCTTATCTCGGTGCGGTTATCGGCGGTACGCGCACGGCAATTCTCTCCTTAGTGGCGATTTTTCTGCCGTCGTTCTTGCTCGTCATCGGCACGCTGCCATTCTGGCAAGACTTGAGACGCCGCGCGATTGCGCAGGCCCTTCTACGCGGCGTCAATGCCTCCGTGGTGGGCCTGCTGCTCGCGGCCTTTTACAATCCTGTCTGGCTTTCCGGGATATTGACGAAAGGCGATTTCGCGCTCGCGGCTGCCGATTTCGTACTGCTCTATCTTTGGAAAGCTCCGCCGTGGCTCGTCGTATTGCTGAGCGCGATCGGCGGGCAAATGTTTTCGACGCTTTCCTGATGATATGTCAGCCGCTGATTTTTGAGAAATCAGCGACCGTTTGTGTGGCGGCGCGGATTTCGGACAGCAACCGCAGACGGTTTTCGCGGATCTTCGGATCGTCGGCGTTGACCAAAATTTTATCGAAGAACTCATCGACCGGAGTGCGAAGCTCCGACAGCGCGCGCATGGCGCCCGCGAAATTCTCGACGTTGATCGCGGCGACAGTATCCTGCTTCGTCGCTTCGATGGCGGCGGCGAGGGCAGTTTCCTCTTTTTCCGAGATCAGCTTCAGATCGTAAGGACCGGCGTAGGATTTCTTGTCCTTCTTTTCCTCGATGGCGAGGATGTTCGCGGCGCGTTTGACACCCGTGAGCAGGTTAGTTCCGTCATCGGTTTTCAGGAACGCGTCGAGGGCTTCGACGCGACGGACAATCAGCGCAAGGTCATCCTGGCCGCCAAGCGCGAATACGGCGTCGATCAGATCGTGGCGCTTGCCCTGATCGCGAAGGAAGACCTTCAGGCGATCGGCGAAGAAGGAAAGCAAGTCACTCTGCACAACACCGATGTCAAATCGATCCGGTGCGAGTGCGTTGCCCGGCTCGGCCCTGCCCGCGCCGCTACCAAAAGGAATAACCCAACCTAAGAGTTTACCCGCTCGCTCGATCATTGCCGCCATGGGCAGCCGCAGATCGTTCTCCAGAGCAATGCGGATTACACCCAACGCGGCGCGGCGGAGCTGATAGGGATCGCCTGAGCCGGTCGGCTTTTCGCCGATAGCCCAGAAGCCGACGAGCGTGTCCAGCTTGTCGGCCAGCGCAACGGCAACTGCGACGGCGTCACCCTGATCCTCGCGCGGAACCGTATCGGTCGGACCTTTCGGCTTGTAGTGCAGCTCGATGGCGCGGGCGATCTCCGGCTTGGTGCCGACGTGCTCGGCGTAGTAGCGACCCATCAGGCCCTGAAGCTCGGGGAACTCTCCGACCATGTCGGACACGAGATCGGCCTTCGCGAGTTCGGCGGCGCGGCGCGCATCCTCGGGCGGCGCATCGCAGGCGCCCGCAAGCTCCGCAGCAAGCTCCTTGATACGATCGACGCGATCTTTCTGGCTTCCGAGCTTTTCGTGGAACGTGATGCCGGAGAGCTTGTCCACCATCTCGCTCAATGGGTGCTTCAGATCCTGTTGCCAGAAGAACCCGGCGTCGGAGAGCCGCGCGCGGATGACCTTTTCGTTGCCGGAGATAATTTCGACGCCGCCATCCTTCGCGACGAGATTGGCAACAAGCAAAAACTTGTTCGCGAGCTTCTTCGATCTCGGCTCGCGCAGCGAGAAGCATTTCTGGTGCGTCTTCATCGAGGTCGTCAGAACCTCGGGCGGCACCTCGAGAAACGCCTTGTCGAACGATCCCATCAGCACGGCGGGCCATTCGGTCAGGCCTGCATTCTCGGCGAGCAGCGCGTCGTCTTCGATCAGTTCGAGCTTCGCTTCCTTGGCGATCGCGTACGCCTGCTCCGAAATGGCGGCGGCGCGCTTTGCCGGATCGAGCATCACGTGGTGCGCGGCGAGTTTTGCCTCATAGTCTGCGAAGTTCTTGACCTTGAACGGGCCAGGCCCGAGGAAGCGGTGACCGTACGTCTCGTTACCGGCTTCAAGTCCTGCGATCTCGAACGGCACCACCTTGCCGTCGAGCAAACACAGCACCGACTGCAGCGGACGCACCCACTGGAACGATGACGATCCCCAGCGCATCGACTTCGGCCAGGGGAATTTCGCTGCAACTCCGACAGCCGTTTCCGCGATGATCTCCGCTGCGGCGCGACCGGGCTTCTCGATCTTGGCGACGTAGAAATCGCCTTTCTTCTCGTCCTTGACGATTGTCGCATCGCCGATCGACGCAAGGCCCGCCGACTTCAAAAAGCCCTGCACGGCCTGTTCCGGCGCTCCAACGCGCGGACCTTTCTTCTCTTCGGAAATAGCTGGCGATTTTGCCGGAACGCTTTCCACCACGAGCGTTAAGCGGCGCGGCGTCGCGTAAGCGCGCGCTTCGCCAACCTCAAGGCCACGCGCTCTGAGGCCATCGACGATCAGACGCTTCAAGTCGTCCGATGCACGCAATTGCATGCGCGCGGGGATTTCTTCCGACAGAAGCTCAAGCAGCAATTCGGACATTCAAATCAAATCTCGTGGATGTGGCCTTAGGACCTCGCCCCGTGACGCTGGTCACGGGGCGAGGACGGGTCTTTAAGGCGTCGTCGCGGGTGGCGACTGGGACGGAGCTGGCTGCGTCTGGCTGTTGTCAGCCGGAGGCGTCGGAGCGGGAGCCGGTGCCGACTCTTGAGCTGGCGGCGTTGCAGGCGCAGGCGTTGCAGGTTCGGCAGCAGGCGGCGTTGCAGGCGACGTTTCCGGTGCTGCTGCTGGCGGCTCTGCCGGTGGAGAAGCCGGTGCCATTGCCGGGCCTTCAGCAGGTTTCTCCTCCGCAGGAGCCGGAGCCGGAGCCATTGCCGGTCCCGCTGCCGGTTGAGCCTCCTGCGTCTTGGACGCCAGAACGCCCGCAGGCAGCGCCGCACGGACGTTGTGTCCGAAATCGCGGACGGCGCCGGTCGTTTCGAGATAGCCAAGGCCCACCGCCAGCAGGGCGACGAAGAACGCGAAGATCCAAGGCAAGCGCCGCAGTATCAGAAAACCGATAATGAGCAGCGGTACCGCCGCCGAAACAAGACCGAGTGTCGTATCGTTGATGTTGATCACGCGCGTCCTCCTTCAGTTTTAAGCCACGCGGCGCAACAAGCTTTCGCCAGATCGCGAACGCGCAGGATGTAGCTCTGACGTTCCGTGACAGAAATCACGCCACGGGCATCGAGCAGATTGAAGATGTGGCTCGCTTTGATGCACTGGTCGTACGCGGGGAGCGCGAGCAAGTGCTCCTCGTTCGTTGCGCCCTTTTCCAGCAGGGCCTTGCATTCGGCTTCCGCATCCTTGAAGTGGCGAAAGAGCGCGTCGGTGTCCGCGTATTCGAAATTGTAGCGCGAATATTCGCGCTCGGCCTGCAGGAACATGTCGCCGTAGGTCAGACGCTTATCGTCGTCGCGGCCATTGAAATTGAGATCGAAGACGCGATCGACGCCCTGGACGTACATGGCAAGACGTTCAAGCCCGTAGGTGATTTCGCTCGCAACGGGATTGCAATCAAATCCACCGACCTGCTGGAAGTAGGTGAACTGGGAAACTTCCATGCCGTTGCACCAGACTTCCCAGCCGAGGCCCCAGGCGCCGAGGGTCGGGCTTTCCCAATCGTCCTCGACGAAGCGAATATCGTTCAGCGCCGTATCGATACCGATGGCATCGAGACTGGCGAGATAGAGTTCCTGAATGTTCGCAGGCGATGGCTTCATGATGACCTGGAACTGATAATAGTGCTGCAGCCGATTGGGGTTCTCGCCATAGCGACCGTCCTTGGGGCGGCGGGAGGGCTGAACGTAGGCCGCCGACCACGGCTTCGGACCGAGGGCACGCAACGTCGTTGCGGGATGAAAGGTTCCAGCGCCGACTTCCATGTCGTAGGGCTGGAGTATGGCGCAGCCCTGGTTGCTCCAGAAAGTCTGCAGCGTCAGGATAAGGTCTTGGAAGGCTTGCCTAGGGCGCAACGCGGAAGGTCGTGCGGCCTTGGTGGAGACCGTCGTCGTGGACATCGTTGGGGCTCTTTCCGGCTCAAGTCGCGGCGCAATATACGCGCTGGCTGCGCGTTGTCACGCCTCAATAGCCCGGTTTTGCTCGGCTTTTGGCCGGACAGTAGAGGAAGAAGAGGCACCGACCACAATTCGGATGGACGCGCCAGGTTCAGCGTTCCCGTTTGGGGCTCGGGCGGTAGACTCCAGCAGCCTCGTCCCATTCGAGACTGCCGAGATCGCGTGCAGGGGCCGCGGCACGACGCATTGCGTTCGCCCGTTTCTGCGCAGGCGACTTCGAGCCTTCTCGAAGGCTCGAAAAGATCCTGTAGCCGGCAATTCCCGCGGCACCGATGAGTGCAAGGAACATGACTGGCGGCATTTCGATGCCCTCCAGAGTTAGATCACAGGCCGAAACGCGACCAGAGCGTGCGTGCCTCAACAGCCGACACCAGATCATCGGCAAATGCAAGAGCCGGGGCGCGCAGACCTCTTGCACCGGACGACCGTCTCAGCCGGCCTAGCAGGCCCGGCTTTTCAGGTTCGATGACTTTAAGACGAATTTTTTCACCAAAAACATCCTGCATTTTCGAACGAATGTCGGCAATCCCGTCGACGAGTCCGAATTCCACGGCCTTTGCGGCCGACCAGAAGGCACCCGAAAACAGCTCGGCGTCCGATGCTTTGAGCTTGCCGAGGCGACGTTCCTTGACGAGGCCGATGAATATGTCGTGCACGTCCTGCTGAATGGCCTTGAGCCGCGCCACGTCCTCCGGGTCTTCGGGAAGGAAGGGGTCGAGCTGGTTCTTGTTGACGCCCGCCGTGTAGACGCGGCGCTCGACGCCGATCTTTTCCAGCAGGTCGACGAATCCGAAGCTGCGCGAAACCACACCGATCGACCCGATGATCGACGAGGGATCGGCGTAGATTTCATCGCCGGCGATGGCGAGAAAATAACCGCCCGAGGCGGCAACATCCTCGCAAAAAACGTAGACGCGCTTTTTCTGTTCGGCTGCCATCTGCCGAATGCGCTTGAACAGCAGGTTCGACTGCACGGGGGAGCCGCCGGGCGAATTCACGATCACGGCGACGGCTGGCACCTTGGAGGCCGCGAACGCTTTCTCGATCGCGTTCGCATATGCCGCGAGCGTCAGACCCGGTCTGAGCGGCGTCGCCATGCCGATCGGCCCATGAAAGCGCAGAACGGGCACGAACGGTCGACGTGAGAATGGCCACATAAAGAAAAGCTCCTTGGGGACGTCAGTCCTAAATAAAACGCTGCCGCCCTATTGCAAACGCACGCGACGTGAACGGCGATCAACTTCGATATTGTGGAGGAAGAGAGGCTCCGTGGCGAAATATCGCTTCGACCTCTGGGACGAAGCTCTGGTCAGGCCTGTGCAGCACCAAGCCGGGCTTGATGTAAACAGGCGCACGACTCCCTTTGATGCCCCCGACGATGACGCGAATGGCTGGTTCGCCGACGCGGGCATAAATCGGCAGCACACCGATCGATCCGAACCGGCCTTCGAATGCCGCAAGAATGCGCGGCAGGGCGTCGACTTTGTGGATCATCGCGGCGCGGCCTCCAGGCGCGGCCATTCGGCACATGAATCGAGCCCAGACCTCCAGCCCATCCTCCGGCATCTGATGCGAGACCGCCTTTAACGGGCTTTCAGCAGCCGTGCTTCGCCCGTCATCGTGATAGGGCGGATTGGCCAAGACGACTTGGAAGGACTCGGACTTTATTCCTGCGCCCTCAAGCGCCGCCGTGGCTCGCGCTAGGTCTGTCTCGACAACCGACACGCGATCAGACACGCCATTGCGGTCGACGTTGTCGCGGGCCAGCCCGACGAGATAAGGGTCGCGTTCGAGCAAGACGGCGCGTGCCCGCGGACATCGTTCAGCCACGCAAAGCCCAATGACGCCGACGCCGGCGCCAATGTCCAGGACGGACCCGCTATCGATCGTCTCGGGTGCAACCAAGGCCGCCAAAAGCACAGCATCCGTGCCGGCCCGATAACCATTCCGGGGTTGCCGGATCGTCAGAGCTCCACCCAGAAAGAGATCGTTCGTCGTCTGCGCGAGAGGTTGGCCATCCGCCTCAAAGGCGTTCATGTTCGATGATCCATTGACCGAGACCGGCATCCCTTAACACACGACTTGCGCGCGACCAGGCCTCGTCCGCTACAACTACCCGTCGCGGAAACGCGCCGATTGACCCTTCCATCAGACTAATATTTCGATCAAATACCACCGTTTCGATGCCCTGATCGGCGAGCAAGGCCTCGACGTAGCTGATGAGGACAAGGTCGTTCGTCATTATTAATTCGCGCATGTCACCACTCGACGAAAGACAGACGGGGTCGGACGCAGGGCCGCGGGACGTCCTTGTTATTTCCGCTTATGTTAGCACGCCAGCTTTAGAATGGGGACCAACTTGGGCCGTGTCATACCACTGGAAGACGTTCGCGAAACGGGCCAGAAGCTACAGCCGCTTCTCGAACTTGTCGCTGATGACCTCGAGGCCATTAATCGCATAATCCTCGACAAAGCGGTTTCCGATGTCGAGATGATCCCGGAACTCGCGCACCACCTGATCGATAGCGGCGGCAAGCGACTTCGACCTATGCTCGCTCTCGCATGCGCGAAGTTGTGCGGATACACCGGAAACGGCCACATCCGCACGGCATCGGCCGTCGAGTTCATGCACACCGCGACTCTCCTGCATGACGACGTCGTCGATGAAAGCGCGACGCGACGGGGCCGCAAAACGGCGAGAATGATCTGGGGCAACCAGGCGAGCGTGCTCGTCGGCGATTTCCTGCTCGGACAAGCGTTCAAGATGTTCGTCGACGTCGGATCGCTGGCGGTTCTGCGCATCATGTCCAACGCTGCCGCAACCATCGCGGAAGGCGAGGTGATGCAGCTCGCCGCGGCCAAGAACACATCGACGACCGAGGACGATTATCTCGCGATCATCAATGCCAAGACGGCGGCGCTATTCTCGGCGGCGGCGGAATCGGGCGCAGCTTTGACCCAGCGCCCGCCGGAAGAGCAGTCGGCGCTGCGATCCTATGGAAAGAATCTCGGCCTTGCGTTTCAGCTCGTCGATGACGCGCTCGACTATGCAGGTGACAGCTCGCGTCTCGGCAAATCGGTCGGCGACGATTTCCGTGAAGGCAAGATCACCCTGCCGGTCATCCTGTCGTTCCGTCGCGGCACTTCGGAAGAGCGTCAATTCTGGAACAGGACGATCGCCGACGGCGACATTACGGAAGGCGATCTCGAGCAGGCCATCGCATTGATGCGCAAGCACAAGGCTATAGAGACGACGTTCGAGCGGGCTCGTTCTTACGGTACGATTGCACGCGACGCGCTGGCGATTTTCCCGGACAGCCGCGAGAAGGACGCTCTCGAGCAAGTCATCGGCTTCTGCATTGGCCGTTCGCACTAACCGAGCCGCGTCGGCTTTACCCACCAAGTTGGTTGCCGGAGCCGGAGCGCCGATGCACCGGCTTCGGCCTCGCCTCTCGTCTCAAACAGCGCGAAGCAGGTCGGCCCGGCGCCCGAAAGTTGGGCGTGAAGTTTCCCGTCGAGCTGCCGAAGCTCGGAGAGCACGGTGCCGACGATCGGAAGTAATGCGCGAGCAGGTGATTCCAGGTCGTTGCCGCGAGCCTTTGCGTAGGCGACGATATCGTGCACGCTTGAAAAGCAGGGCGTCGGCTCGTTCGAAGGCGCGCCCGTGAGTGTCGCAGCACCCAACGTCGCAAAAACCTGAGACGTCTTGTTCGCGGGTACGCTGACGAGCGGATTTACGAGTACCGCGTAAAGATCGTGAGGAAGAGAGATCTCTTCCAGAGTTTCTCCAACGCCCGTCATGATGACCGGACGCGCCCGAACACAGACGGGAACATCAGCACCCAGTGCGCGCGCCATTGTCGAGAGGTCGCGCTCAGATACTTCCGGGTCAACGGACGAGAGAAGTCGCAATGCCGCGGCCGCGTCTGCCGAACCGCCGCCGATGCCACTCGCTACGGGCAGGTTTTTGACGAGCGATAGCCGATTTGGCACCGTGCCTCGCGCCTTCGCCGTAAAGGCCGCGATGGCCTTGTCGACGAGGTTGCTCCCGGAGATATCGCCTGCGAACGGCCCGGTCGTCTCGACTCCTGACGAACTCCCCGGCGCAAGCGCTATGACGTCGCCGACGTCCTGCGCGAACGCGACGAGGCTGCGAAGCTCGTGATAGCCGTCCGGGCGCCGTCCCAAGATTTCCAGCGTGAGATTGATCTTGGCTGGCGCAAACTCCGATTTCGGCATGGGTTTATTTTCAACGGGACTGGCGGATATGAAAACGGGCGCTACAGCGCCCGTTCGATTTTGCTGGCTGCGGCAAGTGATTACCGCTATTCCACGGCGCGGCCGCTCGGAGCAGATTTATTTTCGCTGCGCCTGCGCGAAGAATCAATGCTCTGCACCTGTCTTGTCTTCCCAGCGTTGGCCTGAGCCTTGTTGCCGAGACCGCGATCAAGTTTCGCCTTGATCTTGTCGACGTCCTCCGGCTCCGGATTAAGCGACAGGGCTTGGCTCCACTGGAAGCGCGCTTCGCGCTCGCGCCCGACCTTCCAGAACGCGTCGCCCAGATGATCGTTCAGAGTGGGATCTTCCGGCTTGATCTCGACAGCGCGTTCCAGGAAACGGACGGCTTCCTTGTAGTTGCCCTGCCTGTAGTGGGCCCAGCCGAGACTATCGACGATGTACCCATCGTCAGGCTTCAGCTGCACGGCCTTCTCGATCAGCCGCATCCCTTCCTTAAGATTTTTCCCCTGGTCGACCCAAGAATAGCCGAGATAGTTCAGCACCAGCGGCTGATCGGGGGCTAGCGCCAGCGCTTTCTTAAGATCGGCTTCGGCAGCAGGCCAGTTCTTCAAACGCTCATATGACGTTCCGCGGGCGTAGTAGTAACCCCAATATCGTGGATCGTGCTTGCCCAGCGCAGCAATCGCGCGGGAGAAATACTTGACTGCGTCGGCATAGTCCTTGCGCGCCCGCAGAATATTGCCAAGCGCTTCCAGCGGGCGGACGTCCTTGGGGTCCTTGGCCGCCAGCCGTTCGAGAATTGCTTTTGCCTCATCGACGCGGTCGAGCGAATTGAGGTTGAACGCCTTGCGGATGTCGATTGCGCTCTGCAGCGGCGTTCCTTGCGGAATTTTATCGTAAGTCGCGATGGCGTCTTCGTAGCGCTTGGCCGACTCTTGCGCGTTGGCCAGAGCTGCCAGCGCAAATGCGTGGTCAGGCTTCACGTCAAGCGCGAGCTGCAGATAGATCGTGCCGAGGCTGACACCGCCTTCTCCGGTCAGCGCTTCGCCCAATCCATAGAAGAGTTCCGCCATGCCTTCGGTCGGCGTTGCGATCAGCAGCGGTGTCTTCTCGCGCTTGCTGATGCGCTCCAGCATCTCTTTGGCGAGAGGATGGGGATCACCTTGCGTCTTCGAAAGCTGCTCACGCATGATCTGCTTCGCCAGCTTGAAGTCGCCATAGTGGGCGGCGTGCTGCGCGTAGGCCAAGGCGGTGCGCAGCGTTCGGCTGTCTTGGCGGAACATCTTTTCAAAAGTGGCATTGGCGATCGCCTTGCGTCCGGCGATGTCCGCCATCAACGCGCGGTGATAGCGCAAATAGAACTGTGCCCAGTCGGGTTGCTTGGGAAGATCGACGGCCTTCAACGCACCGTCCGTGTCGCCCGCGGCGAGACGCGTCCAACCGAGCGCGATCGAACTCGTCAGTTCGCCGATCGGATTTTCGGACGCTGCTTTGAAATGGTCTTCAGCCTTCGCGTAGTCCGCAGCCTTGAACGAGGTCACGCCCAACAGGAACTGAGACATGCGATGCGACGCACCCGTGCCTGCGAGCTTTTCAGCAAGCGGAACGGCGTTCGGCCAATTGCCCGACATCGTTTCCATCTGGAACGCCTGCTCGAGCAGGACTTCGTTCGACGGATCGCGGTCCAGAGCGCGGCCATAAAAGTCCGCCGCCTCTTTCGTGTCCTGGGCTGCGCGCGCAAAACGACCAGCAAGGTAGTTGCCAAGCATCGACGTCGCGACACCGTCCTGGCTGGGGTCCTGACCTTGAGAGTGGGCTGGTGCCTGACTGAAGAACCCGGCGATCGTCAAGGCGACGGCGCCCAGCCCTACGCTCAGCACACGTCCAAGGGATCCCCGCATTGAAATTTCCTCTTGTTACGGAGCCGCATCGATTCCGAAGAGCCGAGCCTAGCAAACCTGATATGCCCTTGGCGACACGCTTTAGGTGAAAAATAAGAAATGAGCGGGTGATGACTTGCGGCCGCTCACTGCCTTATTCCGGCTCGAATTCACTGGTCACGCAAGCCGATGATGCCCTCAGCCCACATTTTGCGGGGCACCTAGCGCCTTACATTCCGGCATAATTGGGACCGCCACCGCCTTCCGGGCACTCCCAGTTGATGTTCTGGCTCGGGTCTTTGATGTCGCATGTTTTACAATGGACGCAGTTCTGCGCGTTGATCTGGAATTTCGGATCTCCCGTATCGTCGCGCACGATTTCATAAACGGCGGCCGGGCAATAGCGTTGCGCAGGCTCGGCGTAGAGCGGCAAATTCACAGCGATCGGCACCGACGGGTCAAGCAGCCTCAGATGGACGGGCTGGTCTTCCTCGTGATTGGTGCCCGAAAATGAGACATTCGTCAGCCGGTCGAACGTGAGTTTTCCATCGGGCTTCGGATACTCGATCGGTTTGAAATCGGCGGCTTTGCCGGTTGCGGCAGCGTCCGTCTTGCCGTGCTTCAACGTATAGCCGAGACCGATCCCCGAAATGAGGGTGTTGAGCCAAAGATCAACGCCGCCAAGCATGACGCCGAGTACTGTTCCGAACTTAGACCAGTAGGGCTTCATATTGCGGACGCGCTTTAAATCGCGCGCGATGTCACCGCTGCGAACATCGGCTTCGTAGGCCGTCAGCTTGTCGTGCTGTCGGCCCGCTGTCAGGGCATCGAAGGCGGCATCCGCCGCCGCAATACCGGAGAGCATGGCGTTGTGACTGCCCTTGATGCGCGGCAGGTTCACCATTCCGGCGGCGCATCCGAGAAGCGCACCGCCGGGGAAAACGAGATCGGGCATCGACTGCCACCCACCCTCGGTGATGGCGCGGGCGCCGTAACCGATGCGTTTGCCGCCTTCAAAAACGCCGCGAATGGCAGGATGCGTCTTGAAGCGCTGGAACTCTTCGTAGGGCGAGAGATATGGGTTTGCGTAATTGAGATGAACGACAAATCCGACAGAGACCAGGTTGTCTCCGTAATGGTAGAGGAATGAGCCGCCGCCCGTGTCGTTGTTGAGCGGCCATCCGAAGGTGTGCTGCACGTAGCCCGGACGATGTTTTTCGGGCGCGACCTGCCATAGCTCCTTGAGGCCGATGCCGAATTTCTGCGGCTCGTGTCCCTTCGCGAGATCGAAGTGCCGGATCAATCCTTTCGACAACGAGCCGCGCGCGCCCTCGGCGATCAGCGTGTACTTGGCGCGCAGCTCCATGCCACGAACGAAAGAGTCATTCGGTTTACCGTCGCGACCGACGCCCATGTCGCCCGTGGCAATACCCGCGACCGCGCCGTTCTCGTCATAAAGGACTTCGGATGCAGCGAATCCCGGGTAGATCTCGACGCCGAGTTCTGCGGCCTGCTCGCCAAGCCATTTGCAGAGCGAGCCCAGGCTCACGACGTAGTTGCCGTGATTCTTCATCAGCGGCGGCATCGGCCAGCTCGGAAGGCGAATATCTCCGTTCGGCCCGAGCACGAGGAACACATCTTCAGTGACGGGCGTCTCGATGGGCGCACCGCGTTCTTTCCAATCTGGAATCAAGCGGTTTAGACCAATCGGGTCTATGACGGCGCCCGAGAGGATATGGGCGCCCACCTCGGACCCTTTCTCGACGACGACAACCGAAATTTCGGAACCGGCCGCAGCAGCTTTCTGCTTGAGGCGGATAGCTGCCGCGAGACCGGCCGGGCCGGCGCCGACGATCACGACATCGAATTCCATTGCCTCGCGCGGGGGCAAACCCGTTTCCTCCGCGGTCATCGCCATTTTGTATCCATTTCTTGAAAAACCATCGATTTCGATTATGTCGCCGACATGGATGCGTCAAGTTGAGCAGGCTGCCTGCCGCCAGCGGCGCGCCGCCGCGTGCATCCGCCGAACAATACCTCTATCCTGATACCGATGATCAAACCGGCTTCCCGAGAGGAAATGCTTGCGCTGCT
>DASZVX010000087.1:0-22378 GCA_035547255.1 Hyphomicrobium sp. | reverse complement strand
CGTCGCCGTGTTCTCGGGCGTTGGTGGCTGGGCCGGTATCGGTCTTGCTGCTGGCTTGACGAACCCGACCGATGGTCTGGGCGCTGTTGGCGGCTACGCTGGCCTGTCGCAGTACACCAACCTCGGTGGCTCGCTCACCGTTTTCTCGCTACCCTAGCGCTTCCTCCAATAGTGAAGGTTTGCGAGAACTTTGCCGGCACGGTAACGCACCGTGCCGGCTTTTATTATAGGCTCTTCCAATGATAACGACCCTAGACCAAATGCGCATGATCGTGTCTGCGATGAACGTGGGCGAGATCGTCGTGATCGGCTCCCGTCAATCTCCGACCGGGATTTTCAACCGCCGTCACCTATCGAGAGGCCTCACACGCAGCGCCAAGCTCTATGAGCGATCGCGTGCGCACGCGTATTGCGCTTAATCGTCGATATTCCGGTATCGCATCGTGAATCACCCAACCGGTTTAATATTCGGCTGAGCCACGGGCCGGGTAGAAGGTCTAAACTTCTCGCGCAGGGCTTGGAATGTCACGTAGAGGGACGGAATTGCAAATATCCCGATAAAGGATGCCAGAATCATTCCGCCGAACACCGGGGTGCCGACGTTCCTGCGTGCAAGCTCGGACGCTCCTACGGCGACGACGAGCGGAAGCAGTCCGAGGATAAACGCGAAGGACGTCATCATCACCGGGCGGAAGCGCAGACGGCTGCCTTCCGTTGCTGCTTTATCGAGCGCAACGCCGCGCTCGCGTTGTTCCTTCGCAAACTCAACGATCAATATGCCGTTCTTCGCGGCGAGACCGATCAAAACGACCATTCCGATTTGACCGTAGAGGTCCAGGGTCAAGCCACCGATCGCTATTGCGGCGAACGCGCCAAGCACGCCGACGCTAACTGAGAGAAGAACTGGCACCGGGATGGTCCAGCTCTCATAGAGCGCGACAAGGAACAGATAAGCAAAAAGCAGCGCAAAGCCGAGAATGAGTGCCGTCTTACCTTCGGCTCGCTTCTCCTGAAACGCCGTGTCGGTCCATTCGCCGGCATATCCATCGGGCAGTGTGCGCGCCGCAACGGCCTCCATCGCATTCAACGCTTGGCCTGAGGACACTCCGGCAGCAGGCGCGCCCTGAATCGTCACGGCACGCAAGTTGTTATAGCGAATGATCGATGGCGGCCCGACAACCGTTCGGACTTCAACGAGGCTCCGCATTGGGATCATCTGGCCTTTTTCGTTGCGCACGTTGATCCGATAGAGATCGTCGACGCTCGAACGATCCGTGGCATCAGCTTGAACCTGGACCTGCCAGGTGCGGCCATAGAGATTCATGTTGTTGACGAAATACCCACCGAGCGATGCTTGCAACGCTTGAAAAACGTCATTGAGCCGGACTCCCAGGATCTGCGCCTTATCGCGATCGATATCGAGATAGAGCGAAGGGTTCGTCGCCGAGAAGGTGCTGAACACGCGGTCCAGTTTCGGGTCTTGGTTGGCTGCAACAAGTAACCCGCGCAAGACCTGAGCCAGTGCTTTCGGATCTCCTCCACGAAGATCTTGAAGGACATACGCGAACCCACCGCCAGACCCGAGGCCGATAATCGGCGGTGGCGCCAACGGCACGACCGTGCCTCCTGGAATCTCGCGGAATTTTGGGCCGAGTCGTTCGATCAATGAGCGCACGCCCAGGGCGCGATCCTTGCGTTCCTCGAACGGCTTTAACGTCACGACCATGAACGCAGCGTTCGACTGCGAGTAGTTATCGATGAAATTCAATCCTATGACTGAAGTCACGTCCTGGACGGCGGCTTCGCCCTTGAGGATTGCCTCTGTCTTGCGGACGACATCTATCGTGCGGCCGACCGATGCACCACCGGGTAATTGTGCAAGCACGAACAACGCGCCTTGATCGTCTTCGGGGAGAAAACCGGTTGGCGTTACCTTGGCCAATGCATAGGTGCCCACGAGAGAGACGGCCACCAGCGCTAGGCCAACCAGCGAAATTCGCAACAGGCGAGCAACAGCTGCGCCGTAGGCATCCCGCACGTAGTCGATCGCTCGCATGACCGCGCCGATCGGGCCTCGTCTCGGTCCGTGATGCGGTTTGAGAAGAATTCCGCACAGTGCAGGCGATAGCGTAAGTGCGTTGATTGCGGATAAGAACATCGCAACGGCGATCGTCACCGCGAACTGACGAAACAGCTCTCCGGAAATGCCAGGAATAAAAGCGACGGGAACAAAGACGGAGAGCAGAACCAACGTTATGGCAATGATCGGAGCCGTGATCTCGGCCATGGCGCGCTTGGTGGCCTCGGGTGGCGACAGCTCCGGATGTTCTTCCATCACGCGCTCGACGTTCTCCACCACGACGATGGCGTCGTCGACCACAATTCCAATCGCAAGGACAATTGCGAGCAGCGAGACCGTGTTTGCCGAGTATCCTATCGCCAGTAACACAACGAATGTGCCGATTAAGCTGACCGGCACGGCGAGTGTTGGGATCAGTGTCGCACGGACGCTGCCTAGGAAGAGATAAACGACGAGCACCACAAGAATGAACGCCTCGATCAGCGTCTTGCGAACCTCGTGGATGGTGTCGGTTACGAACTGCGTGGGATCGTAGGTAACCTTCCACGCCATATCCTCAGGGAACCGCTTCTCGGCCGTTTCGAGTTTGGTGCGCACCGCTTTCAACGTCGTGATCGCGTTGGCGCCCGGCGACTGATAGATCGCAACAACGGCCGCAGGCCCTCCGTTGAAGAGAGTATCGCGATCAAGATTTGCTGCGCCCAGTTCAAGGCGGGCAACATCGCCCAACCGCAGCACCGAGCCGTCAGGATTGGTCCGCAGAACGATCTTTTCAAAATCGGCGATGGTATTGAGACGGCCCTTCGTTTGGATATTGAGTTGAAGTTGCTGCTCGTTCGATATCGGGCGCGCGCCTATCCGGCCGACGGCAGCCTGCACGTTTTGAGCCTGAATTGCATTGATTACGTCGCCGGTCGTTAGCCCCAAACCGGTCAATCTGTCGGTTTTGACCCAAGCCCGCATAGCGTAGTCTTGTGGACCCCAAAGAACGGCGTCACCAACACCCGGCGTGCTCTTGATTTGATCGAGCAGGTTGATCGTGACGTAGTTGGATAGAAAGAGCGGGTCATGCGTGTGCTTGGGTGAGTAGAGCGCCACGACGCCAAGCAGGGCCGAGGATTTCTTCTTGACGGACACGCCCTGCCGCTGGACTTCGGGCGGCAAACTCGAGAGCGCGACCTGCACTCGATTGTTTACATTGACGGTATTGATATCCGGATTGGTGCCAAGTTCGAATGAGCAGATCAGCGTGTAGCTGCCATCGTCTCCGCTCACGCTCTTCATGTAGATCATTTTATCGACGCCAACGACTTGCGCTTCGATGGGTTGCGCGATCGAGGTGTCGACGACGGATGAATTGGCTCCCGGATACGTCGTCGTGACCTGCACTTGTGGTGGAACGATATCGGGGTATTGGGCAAACGGGATTGCGTAGAGCGCCAGGATTCCGGCTATCGTCGTGACGATCGCAATAACGATGGCTAGTCTCGGACGGTCAACGAAGATAGAGGATAGCATCTTTCAACTCCTATCCTGGAGTTGAGGGACAGGTGTTGCGACGACGGCTGTACCTGGGCGCACACTCTGCAAGCCATCGACAATAACTTGCTCCCCTCCGCTCAAGCCGTCCTCGACGACGATGTCAGTTCCGCCGCTCTCGCCACCGGTTTTAACTCTTCTGACAGCAGCCTTTCCGCCATCCACAATGAAGACGTACGTTCCTTGCTGATCAGCGATCAGCGACGACTGCGGAATGACAACCTTTTCGACGGGCTTTCCGGCTTCAATCGAGACGTGCACGAGCTGTCCGTCGATGAGAACGCCCTTCGGATTCGGGAAGGACGCGCGCACAATCACCGTATCGGTCGTGCGATTGACCGTAACGTCGACGAAATTGACGGTGCCTTCCTGGTCGTACTTACTGAGATCGGCAAATTTCAAGCTGGCTTTCAGCTTCGTAACGTCGAGCTGCTGACCTACCTTCTGCAAACGCAGGAATTCCCGCTGGCTGACGGGAAATGTGACGTACATCGGGTCTTGGCTGACAATGACCGTTAGAGGCCCACTCTCCGGGCTTACGACATTTCCTTTTGAGACGTTCGTCCGACCGATTTTTCCTGTTACAGGAGCAACAATGTCCGTGTAGCTGAGGTTGATCTTGGCCGTGTCGAGGTTCGCCTGGTCGACGAGGATCGTGCCTCTGGCCTGTTCATCGGCGGCGCGTGCTTGGTCGCGTGCAACGGCCGAGCCAACATTTCTCGTATATAATTCTTCAGCACGCTGCAATTGAACTTCGCTTAGAACCTTTGCGGCCTTGCCTCGTTCGAGCGCGCCTGCCGCCTCTCCGACCGCGGCCTGGAATAAGCCCTTTTCAATTCTATAGAGGGGTGCGCCGGCCTGGACTAAGTCACCTTCCTTGAATTCGACCGCGTCCAGGTAGCCTGTGACACGCGCTCTGATCTCAACCCTATCGACTGCCTCAACACGTCCGACAAACTCCAGCGATTTTGCGACCGGCTTGCGCACGGCTGTCACGACACCAACCGAAACGCGGTTCGTAGGGTCGTTTTTCTGGGCATAGGACGGGACAGCGGCCAGCCAAAGCGCGATGGCTACGCCTACTTGAGTGCGCATCTCGTTCTCCTCACTCGGACCCCGCCAGTTTCACGGCGGTCGACGAAACGAAAAGTGCAGGTTCAAACAATGTTCACAGGGAACCGACGCGAGAAATTCACGATCGAAATGTCTTTGACGCGCAAGTTCGCTAGCGATGGCGATGTCGTTCTTCGCCAATCCTTTCAATAAGAAATCCAATAATGAGAAGGCTAACTATGCCGATGATGCACCAGACTAGGAACGTCCAAACACCTCGGAAATGGCAATCGGCGGGATAGCCGGCGCTCCAACACCACGCGTGCTCAACGTAAGAGGCAATCCCGCCGGTTGCGAAGCCCCAGGCGAGTACGATGAGCCCCAAAAACAAGGCGCCTAAAAGAATGCCGGCCGCCTTCTTCATGTATTTCACTGCACCCATCCCTTTCGGACAGCATCGTAGCGAAACGCCTTTGAAGCGCCAAGCATGATGTGGAGCCGGTAGGAGGCATCGCGGTCCCAAGCTGGGGTCGGTTTGTGTGCTGATCGTACTCCGGTAGGCACCTAATTGAACACTGATCGCATTTTTAGAAAATGGACCCACCGTGGAAGGGTAGGAATTTACCAAGAAGCACTAGCGCCGCGGCGCAGTAACGGATTCGTTTGACTGGCGCATGTTGGCGGCAAAGAGTGCGCCGGACCGGGCGGGTACTATGTATCCAGCGTGAGGCTGAAATGAAATCAATTAGCTCGTTTTTGAAAACTTATTTGATCCCATTTCTTTCTCTTTTCCTTTTAAGCGCACCTTGGACAGACGTGTGTCTTGCAGAGAATGCGATACCTCAAACTACCGATCAGGCGGCGACAGACGATACACGCAAAGTGTTCGCGCGCTTGGACGACTATTTGAAGACAAATGCGATCCAGTTCACCACTTCGTACGACGCACAAAACGTTTCGCTTGGCGCGTCGCGGGGTGGTGCGCACTTTTATGTCGAACGCCCGAACTTACTGCGCCTCGAACTTTCCGGTGACGGCTTCTCCTATTTGATGACCTCCGACGGCAAGGTCTTCACCATCTATGATGAGAAAAAGAAAAGGTATGCGCAGCGGTCCGCACCCGACAGACCGATTGAAGCCGTGAATCTATTTACGGGGCTGGCTGCATTCCAAGCGCGGGTACTCCAATTTTTCGGGCTGATTGGCGACGTCGCGCGCGGCGATAGCGATCTGAAAGTCGTAAAAGTAGGCGTCGATCGTATTGGCGACTTGGCGTGCGTTCGATACGACATGCAATATACCTCCCAGGCAGATTCCGACAAATGGACAGCCTGGCTTCGAGAGGATGGTGTACCGCTTCCGTGCAAGACCTTCATTCGGAGTTCTGATGAAGGCAGCCAGCAAACCAATCTCTACAAATGGGAAAACGCGACTCCGCAATCCGCAAATTACGTCTTTACCCCACCCAGCGGGAGTACGGAGGTCGGTATCAGCGAACTGGCTCTGCGACCGCTCCAATGAAATATCTGGGGCTTGTCGCCTCTTAGTGCGGTTCTGGAATAAATTTGAACGAGTATGTTTCGCGCTCCGAAGCGGTTGCAACATGCCGTTTCGGAAGCTTGACCTTCTCTCGTTTGATATCCGTGTAAGGAATCCGGCTAAGGAGATGCTCGATGATATTCAGGCGAGCTTTTCTTTTGTCATCGGATCGCGCGACATACCACGGCGCCCACGGTGTGTCTGTCGCTGAGAACATTTCATCTCGCGCTCGCGAATACTCATCCCACCGCGTGTAAGACTTCAAATCCATTTTCGAGAGCTTCCAGATTTTTCGTCCGTCATCAATCCGAGCCTCAAGGCGGCGTGTCTGTTCGTCAGGACTTACCTCCAGCCAGTACTTGATAAGAATGACTCCAGAATCGATGATCGCTTTCTCGACCTCCGGAACGACTTTCAGAAATCGTTCGACCTGTTTCTCGCTACAAAATTCCATGACGCGCTCGACGCCAGCACGGTTATACCAACTGCGATCGAAGATCACGATTTCGCCGCCTGCTGGCAGG
This sequence comes from Hyphomicrobium sp., assembly GCA_035547255.1. GTDB lineage: Bacteria > Pseudomonadota > Alphaproteobacteria > Rhizobiales > Hyphomicrobiaceae > Hyphomicrobium_B. The sequence goes on along the minus strand of DASZVX010000087.1, from coordinate 15,643 downwards.
TGCGGGAGATACCGCTGAATATACATTTGAGATTTTTCCCGCTCGGTGGGAGCAGGAAGAGCAACCACACGGAAAATTCGAGGACTCACTCTTGCTGTTATGGCTTTGATGGTTCCGCCCTTGCCGGCTCCATCGCGCCCTTCAAACAAGACGCAAATTTTCTTTCCTTCGTGCCGGACCCATTCCTGCAGCTTCACGAGCTCTACGTGAAGGCGCTTGAGTTCACGCTCGTATTCCTTGCGTTTGAGCTTACCTTTGGATGAAGATTCCTCATCGAGGCGCGCTTCAGCGCTACTATCTTTTTCCATTATCGTCCTCAGGCAAATTGAGTTTTTCAAAATCGTGCATTCAAATTCTGTCTCGATTTTCGCCTACATGAACCGAGTAAAAAAGGTCCCTAATCCCTAGTATCTCAAATTTCGATATTGCATTGCGGCGAGTATCGACGCGTTAAGCCTGCGGGGTAAGGAAGAAAGCGAGACCCAGGATCAGATAAACTGCCAGGAGTTGAACGCCCTTCAACCAATCCGATCGACCATCGCCAGCAATCTGACCCGTGATGACGACCGCGACAAATACCGCGAGAACCAATCCTTTGCCGAAAAGGAGGTTCATGGGCTCGGGTCCAACGACCAAGCTCGCCAAGACAAGTAGAGGTGCGACGAACAACGCGACCTGAATGCTCGATCCGATGGCGATCGACAGGCTGAGATCCATCCGGTTCTTTAACGCGGCCGTAACCGCGGAGGCATGTTCGGCAGCGTTACCGAGAATGGCGATCACAAATACGCCGATAAAAATATCGCTGAGACCGAGCGCGCGGGCCGTCGGTTCGATTGTGCCGACGAGAATTTCGCTCAACCACGCGATTGCTGCCGTGCATACCGCAAGCACGATGACGGAGTAGGAAAGTGACCAAGGTTGATGCCCCGTTTCGTTGTCCGGCTCGTTGGAACCACGAAAAAAGGAACGGTGGGTCCAGAGCGAAAATAGAAGAAACATCGAGTAGACAATCAACAGCACGAGTGAAATCGAAATGCTGAGGGATTTGTCGCCGCCGACGTAGAGCCCTCCAATGAGCCCATTGTAGGCGGCAGGAATGACGAGTGCGATTGCCGCCAAAGTTAGCATCGTTGCCTGAGCTCGAGCGCCGGTCAGGTTGAAGTGCTGCTCGGGATATCGCATGCCTCCCGCCAGCATGGCAGCGCCAAGGACCAGTAGAATATTGCCAACGATCGACCCCGCGATCGTGGCTTTCACAACGTCATATAGTCCGGCGCGAAGGGCTGCGAGCGCAATGATGAGTTCCGCGGCGTTGCCAAAGGTTGCGTTGAGCAGGCCTCCGACGCCTTCTCCTGAACGATCCGCCAATTGTTCGGTCGCCCGGCCGAGCCCTGCGGCAAACGGTAGAATGCCGATGGCAGCCGTCAGGAAAATGAGCTCGTACCGTTCCGGCGCAAAATGATGGAGAACAATCGCGGCAGGCGCAAATATGATGAGCCAGTTTAACATCGCATGGTCCGTAACTCAGGATGCGGAAGGATGTTTGTCTTCCCAATCGACCCAATCAATGGGATGCAAAGTGAGATAAGCCCTCACGGCTGCGCCAATTGTTGGATAAAAGGATTGCTCGCCGAACTGCGTGAATAATCCAAAACGCTTCAACTTGTCTTTGACCGGGTCTTTCAATTCGGCGAACGAAAGTTTGATGCCGGCTTCCTTTAGAGTTTTTTCCAATTCAGAGAGAACATCTGCCGCCGTGACGTCCACGCTGGTCACCGGCTCGGCTGTTACGACAACCCAATGCACGGGTGTTGGCGAATTCTCGGCGGCCTCGATTACACGTGCCTGAAAGAGTTCTGCATTGGCAAAAAATAGAGGTGCATCCCAGCGGAAGAGAACTAGTCCGGGGATGAGGCGGGCCTGCGGATAGCGGCTGATATCGTGATAGCCGCTTACCCCGTCAGCTCGGCCAAGTATGGCGGAGTGCGGTCGCCATCCATCCCACAGAAACTCTATAACGGCGATGATCACCGCGAGCGCGATCCCAGGTATCGCCCCGAAGACGGCGACGCCGGCGAAGCACAACATCGAAAGCCAAAACTCCCATCTCTGCATTTTATAGATGCGGATCAGGTCCTGTACCTCGATCAGCCCGATAGCCGAGGTAATGACGACGGCGGCAAGAGCGCTCGTAGGTAAATTTTGCAAGAGATTGGGAGCGGCAATGATGAGAAGTGCAACTACCACCGCACCAACGACGCCGGTCAGTTGAGTTTTGGCGCCGGCCGCTTCGGCGACCGGAGTGCGAGATGAGCTGCTGCTAATCGGGAAGCCTTGAAAAAGCCCGGCTGCGAGATTGGCAGCGCCAAGACCAACCAGCTCCTGGTTAGGGTCGACGTACGTTCGCGTGCGCGCGGCGTAAGCACGAGAAAGCACGCTCGTATCGGCAAAGGAGACGAGGGCGACAGCGAGGCCGCCTGATAGAACCGCCGTGAAATCCGCGACATTGATCCAGGGGACGTCGAAGGAGGGTAAGCCTTGCGGTAGTGGACCCAAAACCGACACGCCAGCACTCTTGCTCAACCCAAAAATTCCGACGATCGCTGTTGCTCCCGCGACGGCAACTAACAGCCCCGGCACAACCTTGCTTCGCTTCAGGGCGAAGATCGTGGCCAGCGCACCTGCGCCTATCAAGAATGAGGTCCAATTCACGCGCCCGGCAATTACGCCGTTGGTAATCGACCACAGATCGCGGAGAGGTCCATGGCTTTCAACGGAAAAGCCAAGCAATTTTGGTACTTGGCTGAGCAAGACCGTTAAGGCAATGCCGTTCATATAGCCGTAGCGAATGGGCTTGGAGAGGAGCTCCGTTACAAAGCCTAATCTGATCAATCCTGCTCCTATGCAGACGGCGCCTGAGACGATTGCCATGGCGCTGGCGAGTGCGATCGCGCGAACTGGATCACCTCCCGACAAGGGGAGAACGACAGCAAGAATAACTGCAGCGAGTGATGAATCCGGCCCCAGAACGAGAATCCGGCTCGGCCCGACAAGAGCGTACGCCAGCAGCGGAATAATCGTTGCGTAGAGCCCATATATCCCGGGCACGCCTGACGCGACGGCGTAGGCGATTCCGACAGGGACGAGCATCGTAGCAAGCACAAGCCCAGCAACGATATCGTGCTTGAGCCACTGCGGTTGATACTGACGCAAAATGCGCAGTCCCGGCAGCCAGCGAGTGAAGCCCGACCGGTTCCCTGCCGATTGCGGGCCCAAGAGTTGGCTTTGCTTAGATGCAGGCGAAGCGACGGGGTCGGTGGCCATGCGCTCTACCATCGGCAGACCCTGATCTCCGAGCATCTATCGATCAGAGGGTTGCGTTTTACAATGATCCGACGCGCCGTAGACAGCAACAGATTTGAGCATTGAGATTAGCGTTAGTCAGAACGTGCCATCGATATCCAGTCGACCTTGGGATGGGGATCGACAGCGCAAATAACGGGCTGTCACAATCCGCATGGCCGCTGGATCAAATTCAAAACGAAGTAGCATTGAAAGCCACGTATTTTTGACTACCCAACACAACGCACGTCCTGAGGAAATGCGATCATCGCCTTGGGCTGCGGGCGATGACGAACTTCGTTCACCGGAGGTTAGAATCAACAGCGATAGAAGCATGGCGGGAATCGCGAAAAAAACGGGATCGAATGCGTTGCGATTCCTCTCTTGATTTTGAACAAGGTCGGCATATGCTGCAGCGCATTGATATGCACAATGATTATTTTTTTGAGTAGCTGCGTATGTCTGAGCCCGCAATTTCAGCGGCGTGCGCGACCAGCATCCAGGGACCTTTTGGGCTGGTACAGGATGCATGGAATTATTCGATTGATGCTTGGCAGCGGGGTATTCTGTTTCTCGACGTCTTGGAGCAAAGGAGTTCCAGATATTACGAACATGCCGCCAAACTCGCTCCGCATGTTCTGAAATTCGGTTATGAACTTCTGCTCGATGGGCGTACGTTCAAAAAGCCTGTAAATTACGCCCTTGTTCGTATCGTTGCGGCGGATGGCAAGAAGCCGGATAAGTTTAAGCGGCCCTTTGTAATTGTCGATCCGAGGGCCGGGCATGGACCAGGCATTGGAGGTTTCAAACCGCAAAGCGAGATTGGCGTAGCGATGAAGGCAGGGCATCCCTGTTACTTCATCGGATTTCTTGCTGATCCCATCCCCAGTCAGACCATTGAGGATATCGCCGAAGCGGAATCCATATTCCTGGAACACGTGATTAGTTTGCATCCGGAGGCAGATGGCAAGCCAGCCGTGATAGGAAATTGCCAAGCTGGCTGGGCGGTCATGATGCTCGCCGCCGCACGACCAGACCTCTTTGGCCCAATCATCGTCGCAGGGTCTCCATTATCGTATTGGGCTGGATCTCCAAGACAAAATCCGATGCGATACACAGCAGGCTTGCTCGGTGGCACTTGGATGACCGCTTTGCTCGGCGACGTCGGGAACGGTAAGTTCGATGGGGCGTGGCTGGTCTCGAATTTCGAGAATCTCAATCCTGCAAATACCCTTTGGTCCAAGCACTACAATCTCTATTCCAAGATCGATACTGAAGGTCCAAGGTATTTGGAATTTGAGCAATGGTGGGGTGGCCACGTGCTGCTCAATGCCTGCGAAATGCAGTTCATGACTGACGAATTGTTCGTTGGAAACAAGCTTTCCTCGGCGTCTGTCAGGTCAGCGAGCGGGAACCGCATCGATCTCCGCAATATCGGATCGCCGATCGTGGTCTTCTGCTCGAAGGCGGACAACATCACGCCACCGCCACAGGCTTTGGATTGGATTCTCGATCTTTACGAGAGTGTCGACGATATCCGAAGCCATGGGCAAACGATCGTCTATGCCGTACACGAGTCTATTGGGCATCTCGGAATTTTCGTCTCAGGCTCCGTTGCTAAAAAGGAGCATGACCAGTTCACGAGTAACATCGACCTGATCGATGCACTACCGCCGGGACTGTACGAAGCCGTTATGACACCCAAAGACCAGGATGATCCTACGGCGGATCTCATTCTGGGCGATTATCTTCTCCGTTTTGAAGCCCGCAGCTTGGATGATATCCGCGCCCTTGGCAGCAATACTACAGAAGATGATCGCGAGTTTGCGACCGTCGCGCGGCTTTCCGAAATCAATCTCGGCCTCTATCGCACCTTCGTTCAGCCCTGGATACAGAGCTGGGCGAATGAGCGCTCGGCCGAGTTGATGCGCCGGGCTCATCCTCTGCGGATGCAGTATGAGTTCTTCTCGAGTGCCAACCCATTGATCAGACCTCTGGTGTCCGATGCAGCGCGGCTTCGGGAAAACCGACGGCCCGTTTCAAAGGACAATATCTTCTGGCAGATGCAGGAATGGTTCAGCGATTGGATGATCGCGACGCTCGACGCCTATCGGGATGTTCGGGACGATGCCGCAGAGGCATGGTTTCATGCGATTTATGGCTCTCCATTTCTTCAGGCACTTGTCGGCCTCAGAGCATCCGACGAAAGCCCGCGACCCAGAGTTGGAGACGATCCCGCGCACCACGCCCTCGTCGAACAAAAGATAACAGAGATAAAGCAACGGATTGCTCAAGGTGGTTCCCGAGAAGCGGTCATTCGCGCCTTGCTATACATACGAATGCCGGAGGGAGAGGTGGACGAACGCGGCTTCAATCTTCTCAGAAGAATGCGGGATGAAACCGGCAAGGGTTTGAGCCTTGCCACGTTCAAACAAGTTCTACGCGAGCAGTTCCTGATGTTGCTGCTTGATGAGCGTCGCGCCGTTAATGCCATTCCAGAGATGCTCGCGACCGATCCCGAGCTAGCGATAAGAATGAAGGGCAAACTCGATCGCATGATCGAACTGGTCGGGGTTCACAGCAAGCTGGCTCGTGCACGGCTAGCGGAGGTGGAAGCATTGTTCGAAAGAGGCGAAGTCGCCGCGATGCCCGTAAAGCAAACAGCTATTTCGACGCCGCGCAACGGCCGAGCCGAAAAGCAGCATTAAAGTAGCACGAGCTTCGTTCGTCCCAGATAAACGGGAGATAGCAATGCCTGGACTCCTTCGCCCCGAAGATCTCAAGATGATCAGCTCCGACGCGGAAATGGCGGAGGTTGATCACGAGCGAAAGCTGAAAGACAAGAAGAAGCAGCAGGAGCAGGACCTCCGAGAGGCTTTCATGTCGCGCAAAGTCGCCCCGGAAGCCGTCGAGCGGATAAACAACGCCGTTCGGATTGCCGCGCAGAACGGCCATCATCATTTGGAGGTCATCACCTTCCCGTCAAGTTACTGCAGCGACGGGGGAAGGCGGATCAATATCGCCGATGCGGAATGGCCGGCGACGCTCACCGGTTTCGCCAAGGACGCTTACGATTTCTACGACAAGGAGTTGCGACCACTAGGCTACAAACTTCGCGCCGAAATCGTCAGTTTTCCCGGCGGTATGCCAGGAGATGTTTCCCTATCAATCGCATGGTGAACGTGAAGCTTTCTGAAGGAGGGGCGCTATGGCTGTGGCAACCATCTCCAAAATTCACCGCCACGAGAAATACGAAAAACTAATTGCTATAGCGCAGCGCCTGGAACCGCTCCCAACGGCCGTTGCCCAGCCTTGCGATGAATCCTCCCTGCGTGGCGCAATCGAAGCGAAGGACGCGGGGCTGATAACTCCGATACTTGTCGGGCCGAAGGAAAGAGTGATCGAGATTGCGAGAACCCTCGATCTTAGCCTTGACGGCCTTCAACTCGTCGATGTGCCCCATAGCCATGCTGCCGCGGCAAAGGCTGTCGAGATCGTGCGTGCAGGCAAGGCTGAAATGCTCATGAAAGGCAGCCTTCATTCCGATGAACTGCTTGGCGCTGTAACGAGCCGGGAAACGGGTCTTCGTACCGGAAGACGAATTAGCCACGTGTTTGTTATGGACGTCCCGACTCATTCACAGACGCTGTTTGTGACTGATGCTGCAGTCAATATCGCGCCGGATCTGATGGCGAAACGTGATATCGTCCAGAACGCAATCGACCTCTATACGGCCCTGGGTCTTGGCAAGCCTAAAGTCGCAATTTTATCGGCTGTCGAAACTGTCACGACCGCTATTCCGTCGACAATTGAAGCCGCCGCACTTTGCAAGATGGCGGATCGTGGTCAGATCACAGGCGGGGAGCTAGATGGACCACTCGCGTTCGACAATGCCATCAGTATAACAGCAGCTCGCGTCAAGGGCATCAAATCGCCAGTCGCGGGACATGCGCAGATCCTCGTCGTACCGGATTTAGAAGCCGGCAACATGCTCGCGAAAAATCTGACGTTCATCTCAAATGCCGACGCGGCAGGCATTGTTCTGGGTGCAAGAGTGCCGATAATTCTGACATCGCGCGCCGACAATGTTCGAACACGTTTGGCGTCTTGCGCGGTCGCCAAATTGCTAGCCTACAGCAGACGGGCTAACGCTCCAATCAGAGCTTGACCAATGCCTGAGACCATATTGGTTATCAATGCGGGCAGCTCGAGTATCAAATTTCAGCTGTTCGCAATTAAGCCTGGAGACCAACTTGATCGGCGGCTTAAAGGTCAGATCGAGGGCATTGGAACGAGGCCACGCTTATTTGCGAAAGATGCAAATGGCGAATGCGCGGTCGATAAGTCGTGGGAGCCCCAAGAAGTCAGCGAACTGCACCACGCGCTCGATAAGCTGGTCGTATTCCTGCGCGAATATGTCGGAAGGTTGCCCGTTGCGATCGGACATAGGGTCGTTCATGGAGGGTCGGAGTTTGTTGAGCCGACGTTGGTCAATTCGTGGGTGCTGGATCAACTTCAGCGGTTCATACCGCTTGCCCCACTTCACCAACCGAACAATCTCGCGCCGATAAGGATTGTACTGGAACGGCAGCCGCACCTGTTGCAAGTCGCCTGCTTCGATACCGCCTTTCATAGACATCATTCGGAAATTGCCGACCGTTATGCGATTCCTGATCGGCTCTATCGGAAGGGCGTGCGACGCTACGGATTTCACGGGCTATCGTATGAGTATATCGCATCCAGGCTTCAGCAAGTCGCTCCAGATATTGCCAATCGCCGGGTTATCATTGCACACCTTGGAAGCGGCGCCTCAATGTGTGCGCTGCTAGGTGGAAAGAGCATTGAAAGCAGCATGGGATTTACGGCGTTGGACGGCTTGCCGATGGGGACGCGCCCCGGCCAGATCGACGCCGGTATCGTGCTCTATCTCATGAACGAAGAAGGAATGAGTGTTAAAGACGTCGAACATTTCCTCTATCACGACTGCGGCCTCAAAGGTTTGTCGGGTATTAGCAACGATGTCCGCGATCTGCTCGCGAGCGTCGATCCTACGGCCAAGCTGGCACTCGACTACTTTACTTATCGCATCGCCCTTTTCGGCGGGATGCTCGCGACGGCATTGGGCGGGATCGACGGCTTGGTCTTCACCGCAGGAATTGGTGAAAACGCGCCAGCTATCCGTCAGGCGGTAGCCGATCGCATGTCTTGCTTTGGTATCGAATTATCGGAAGCGGCGAATGCGAAAAACGAACTTCACATCTCCAGCGAAGGCTCGCACGTTGGTTGCTACGTCGTGCCGACCGATGAAGAGCTGATGATCGCAAGGCACACGCTGCAAGTGCTACGAAAACATGAGATGCCCGAGGAGAAGCGGGCATGATCGATGTTTCTTCGCTGAATTTGCTCAAAGGCAAAAAGGCGCTGGTTACTGGTATTGCAAACGATCAGTCCATCGCGTGGGGATGCGCCAGGGCATTTCACGCGTTCGGCGCGGAGATCGCGATCACATATCTCAATGAGAAAGCTAAACCGCACATTGAACCGCTGGTCAAACAGGTCAGCGCACCAATCTTCATGCCGCTCGATCTCCAGCACGAAGGGCAGCTTGAAGACGTATTCTCGAAAATTGAGAAGAAGTGGGGGAAGCTCGATATCTGCCTCCACTCCATTGCGTTTGCACCAAAGGATGACCTGCAGGGCCGCGTCGTCGATTGTTCGAAGGACGGATTTCTCCGCGCGATGGAGATTTCGTGCTGGTCGTTTATCAGAATGGCCAAGCTAGCCGAGCCCCTCATGAAATCCGGCGGGACGTTATTCACGATGACGTACTACGGCTCACAAATGGTCGTGGAGCACTACAATATTATGGGCCCGGTGAAAGCCGCGCTCGAATCGGCAACGAGATACTTGGCCGCCGAGTTGGGACCGAAAGGTATCCGGGTGCATGCCATATCTCCTGGCCCGCTGAAAACGCGCGCTGCATCGGGAATCACTGCGTTCGACAAGCTTCTTCAAAAGGCGCAATCGAAAGCGCCAAGCCGGAGCTTGGTTTCGATCGATGACGTCGGCGTTGCGGTCGCCTTTCTAGGCATGGACGGAGCAAAGTTGATAACCGGCGAAACGCTTTACATCGACGGCGGCTACCACATCATCGATTAGTCTCAATACTCACAATTGTAGTCAAATCTCCTTGTCCGCTTTGGGTCAAGAAGAGGATTAGCTCCAATGGCCGTGACGCCCGCTCCTGGAACGAAACCAGATATCCGCCAATTCGTTCGCTTTTGGCTGGGCCTCGGCTCACGTGAATAAATTGAAATCATTTTGTGTGCTTGACGGCTCTGATCTTGACGCGCAATCTCGACGCGGGGTTAGGCGGGCACGGTGCTACGTATTCGATTGTGAGTGCGTCGCATGAATGTATTCGAGTACGCGAGCGGAGAGTCGCAAGTCCGCGCTGCTCCGAGAACTGTTAGCGCGGTTCGCACGCATCAAAATGATCTTCAATTTCCAGGCCTATTTCAACGGCACGTAGCTAAGGGTTCGACGCTCTTTCGGGGCGGAGAACCGCGCCAGCTCTATCTCGTCGAAACGGGGGCTCTTTGTCATTACACCCAGTCGGCAGAGGGTCGTTACGACATCATCGAATTTGTGTTTCCTGGTGAGATCATCGGCCTGGGCTGCTTGGCAGTGCACGTTGGCACCGCAAAGGCGATGGCTGATACCCATGTGCGCGCCATCTCAGATGCCGATCTCGAGCACGCGCTTGAGAACGATAACCGCTTATTCTTCAGGATAGCCGAGGCCCGTGAGCGCGAGTTTGAATACCTGCGGAACAGCGCACTGAAAGCCACACTGCGATTGCCTATTGGACGCGTCGCGAATTTTCTTCTGGCGATAGTCGGCGTTAATGCTTCTGAGGGTCGTGAGCCGCTGATCGTGACTGACGACGTATCCTCGGGCTATGTGGCAGAACAATTGCACATGAGCGTTGATACTCTTTCTCAAGCCTTGTTGAACCTTCGACAGAGCGGCTTAATAGACGTATCAGGCCATGTCCTACGCATTCTGAATCTCGCCGCTCTTGAAACGATGGCTTCTACGTCGCCGCAATAAGCAACGCCTATGAATTGGCAAGTGCTGGAGTCGATAATGCTGATCGGTGACAAACTAGGCATCGACCAAGCATCACTGCGCAAGTCTTTCCAATCCTAAAGCTCTCTTTTCGACGTGTGCCATTGCGGACGACATCAATATGTCGGCCGTCGATAGGTCTTCCAGCTGCCGCATGCACCCAATGAACTGGTTCAAGTCTTCATAAAGGACCTCCCTTCATGTCGGACAATTCGGAGAAAGCCCTGGATCGCCGCGATTTTTTAGTCGCGTCTATCGCAACGGCCGGTGCGTCAGCCGCCCTCGCTATCAACGCAGGTGCCGCGAATGCTCAGAACGCAACGCCATCTTCTGCCAACCCAGCATCAGGAACGGTCTTTACCGGCGGTGTGATCCAGGGAAAAAAAATCGTCAGCGCGCTCGACGTCAACGACCTGGAACCTGGCAAGAAGCACCATTTGTATTTTCAGGGCGTGGAGATGCGCGCTGGACAGCATTGGTATGTGTCGGTGACGGTCGCCCGAGGCGCAAAGCCGGGCAAGCGCGTCGTCCTGACCAGCGGCGTGCATGGCGACGAAATGAGTTCCATTCATACGGTCTTGACCGTGATGAACCAGCTCGATCCGGCTGAGATGTCGGGTACCGTGATGGCCGTCACCGACATATCTCCCCCGGCGATGGAGGGCATACAACGCCGGTGGCCCAATTTTGGCAGGGGCTTTGACCTGATCGACATGAACCGGGAATGGCCCGGGAACGAGGACGGTTTCAGCGCGCCCAGCCGGCACGCCGGGCTCCTATTCAACCGACTGTTGCGGCCGAACGCCGACGCCGCGATCGACTTCCATACCGGGACGACTGGCTTCCAAGTCAGCGCCTTCAATATCGCCAGCATGGATGTGCCCGGGGTCAAGGCGATGGCTGATCTCTATCCCGTCGGTCAGATCTTTGACATGCCCAAACATGCTTATGCCACAACCCTGCACAACGCGCTGCTTGCCGTGGGCATTCCAGCTTTCACGCCGGAAATCGGCGCTGCACGTGTGCTAGACCCCGCGATGATCTCGCTGTTCGTGGAAGGCACGATGAATGTCCTGAAGCATCACGGCATCCTAGCGGGTCCGATAGGACGCACCGGCAAGGACATACATGTGTTTATCGGCCATAGCGCAACCCCGGTCGTTGCCACCCAGGGTGGGATGGTCGAGCATCTGGTTGGGCTTAACGACAAGGTCGAGGTTGGGCAGAAGGTTGCCATCCAGCGCAACGGCTTTGGCGAAGTCGTCGCCGAGTACACGAGCAGCGTCGCCGGAGAGGTTGCTGGCTATCGTTGCGACGTGATGGCTGAGCCCGGAGACAATTTGACGTTTATCCTTATCGAGAAGGCGGCATCGGAGGGTGGCGAGACCTATCCAGAGTAGTTGGCTTGGCTCACCGTCTTCCCGTTAAGACTTTGGTCGTTCCTCACGGTGGGCTCTTCCTCGCCACTGTCTTATGCTGTGCTCTTGGTGTCCCTTTCAGTCCGGTGTGGGCTTGAAAGAACAGGCTCGGGCAAGATGAACGCGACACTGACGTAACAGGGCGTTGGGAATGCTGATTGGTTACGCACGCGTCTCTGAAGATGCGCAGGATTGGAATTTTCTTTTAGCCCGATGACCTCCGACGTCAAGGTCAGCGTATCGCCGGGATAGACGGGTTTCAGAAAGCGGCAGTCGGCATAGCCGAGGTTCGCGATGGCATTCAGCAAAATAGCCGTCCGTATCGCCGACATCTGAAAGCTACGTTTTGTGGTCGAATGTTTCAGTACTGCCAACCGGTCGCTTGAGAAAATTTAAGCGTAACCAACCGGCACGATTGCACCGTATACGGAATTGTCTACGGTATTGTCGCTGTGTCCCCCCGGAGTATTCCATGAAAACATTATTCAAAATCGCACTCGCCTCGCTATTGCTGTGCGCGGCAAACGCTGCATCGGCTGGCCCAATTGCACTTCAGGCTGCCGGTGTGCACCAGTCCGTAGCCCAGGACGTCATCTACCGACGCGGTCTCCGTGGCCGCGGTTGGTACGGTCCACGGCCCTATTACCGGCGTTGGTATGGCCCTCGCGTCTATGGTTATCCCGCCGTTCGTAGCTGCCGCGCCGTATGCGCAGCCCGTTGGGGCTGGGGCGGCCCTTACTTCCGTCGCTGCGTATTGGCTCGATGCTAAGCATTCGCACTGCGATGAGCTATTGATGGCTCATCCTAGTGCCGAACCGCTGCTGCATTATGGTTGAGATAGACGCCTGAGAGTCTGCGCTTTGCGCGCGGCTCTCAGTTTTTTTCAGAAGTGCAGCGTAGAGCCAATGACTGGGCCCTGCTGCAGGACATCGTATTCATATCTGGATGTTCCCGAACCTTGCGAATAGTCGACTGACAGCGCTCGGTACCCGACATAGCCATCGAGGAGATGGCCGCAGAACATTCCTATCTGCCAGTTGTACGTGGCCAGGACTTGCCATGAGAAATCGCTTCCGACTCCGAAGCCGCCAAAATCGGCTCGAACGATAAACTCCTCATGAGGACCGAGTTGGTTTCTCACACGCATGCCGACGAACGGATCCACCCAGTCGACAGATCCCGATTTCGCGGCCCACCGGTTATTTTCGAAAACAAGTCCCGCAAGGTTGCCTGAAGTGACGGTACTGGCTGAAATATCAGTGTCCTGATGCCAATAGCGAGCGCCAGCCAAGACGTCCAATGCGGTTGAGCCCGAGAGCACCGAATTGTGGCTAGCCCAAACTTCATAGGTGCCGCCGGCCTCAACGGTCACTTGCGTGTAGTCGGCTGAAACATTTCCCGAAAAGTCTAAGTTTCGGCGATTGGCGTCAAAACCGCGCGAACCGCTGAGGCTCGCATAAACGACGTCATTGAATAATCCAATAGGCCCTTTACGTGCCTCTGCATAGCTCATCCACGCTGGCAGCGTAGACCAATCGAGATGACCAAAGACGTCGCTCGGATCAATACTAACGTCGAAGTTTCGTCCTTTGATAACGGTATTCCCACTCATCCATGGGATCCAGCTGTAGCTCGTGAAGACGAATGACCAGCCGCCGGCGGTTTGAACTGATGCCGAGCGAGCTGACATTCCTTGCCCGAGATCAGCACCGAAACCCTCGTCGGCACATCCGACTGTGCCGCAGAAAAGCGCAACAATAATGGAGGTTAAGCGATTGGTGGATAAATCCATTGGTGAGACCGTTTCACGAATCCCGAAATATGATTCGAAACATACCATCCCATGACAGAATTGGCCGTCACCGATATGCTACATCGTCCGCATACAAACTAAGACCACAGTCGACCACCTCCGACGCATAACAGTCGTGGCAAGTACCGAAGGTCGCCTGGAGATGTCGATCCTGTCGAGTCAATGGAATGCTGAAGCGCATGCCCAACATCTTCTCGGATTTCTACGAAATCGTTTCAAATTCAACGCCCGCGATCTGATTTCCGAATGGCCGCATGATTTCATGTGCATTGCCGTCCTGTGTCGGGAGTTGGGCGTGAGCCAGCGCGCTCTACAACAGTCGTTCCAGGAAATGCTCGGGGTGAAGTCATCAGCCTATATACGCGCCGTTCGCATGAACGGGGCTCGTCGCGCGATCAAGACCGCGAGTTCGGTAGCGGAGGCGGCGACTCTCTGGGGCTTCTGGCATTTCGGGCGCTTTGCACGCGATTATAATACGATGTTTAGGGAGCTGCCGTCGGAAGCAATCCGCGGAGCTCTCAAGTTCGCGCCGAAGGTCCATGTGGGAGATTCCAAAGCTATCGGCGCGTTTCCGTTCGGCAGCACGCCGCTCTATTCCCCACCATCACCGTTGACTTTCAGTGCGTGAGGCAATCGCCGAATTATTTTGAAGATAACGGAATAAAGCGCCGACCCCATGAGTCTTGCCCTTCGAATGACGATGTCACGGCTGACAGAAGGGAATTCTCATGGGCGACAGCGCTGGCGGTCCCAAGGTAAATCGGCGGCATGCATTGGAATGCATGATTTGGGCGGGAACGGGTGTTCTTTGGACTGTAGCCGGAGGTGTTCCCAGGTCACTTTCCTTACTCGATGATGCCGAGGCAGCAGCAGCGGCCGCGAGCGGCTTCACCTTCATGCAAATTTCCGACAGCCATGTCGGTTTCGACAAGCCAGCCAATCCGCACGCTCTTGACACGCTGAAGGAAGCGGTCGGCCGGATCGATGCGCTGCCAACAAAGCCAGCTTTCCTGCTGCACACCGGTGATATTACGCACAGTGCAAAGTCTGCAGAATTCGACGACGCGAACCAAGTCATCGGCGGCACGCGTCTCAACGTGCACTACGTTCCCGGCGAGCATGACATTACCGACGAGGCGACCGAGAAAACCTATCTCGAACGTTACGGCAAAGGCACCAAAGGTGGTGGCTGGTACAGCTTCGATGCCAATGGCGTTCACTTCGTCGGTCTCAACAACGTGGTGAACTTGAAGCAGTTCGGATTGGGATACCTCGGGCCCGAGCAGCTTGAATGGCTCGAGGATGACTTGCGACCGTTGAAGTCTTCGACGCCGATCGTTGTCTTCGCGCACATCCCGTTATGGTCGATCTATCCGTCTTGGGGATGGGGCACGGACGATGCCGCCGTTGCTCTCAGCTATCTCAAGCGTTTCGGATCGGTCACTGTCCTCAACGGCCACATTCATCAGCTCATGCAGAAGGTCGAAGGAAATGTGACGTTTCATACGGCACGATCCACGGCCTTCCCACAGCCGGCACCTGGTACAGCGCCTTCCCCCGGGCCGCTCCGGGTGCCGGTTGACAAACTGCGGAGCGTGCTCGGCATCACGAGCGTGGCGTTCAAGAGAAATAATTCGCCGCTGGCTATCACCGACACGTCATTGGCTGATTAGGACTTTTCCGACATGATGCAGACAGCAAAATGCGCCGCTATCGCCGTGATGGGCCTCTTTGCTTCCGGACGCGCGTTCGCAGCACCGGACGCATCGCGCGGTGAAGAGGTCTATCAGAGCTGTCAGGATTGCCATTCGTTGGACACGAACGATCTCGGTCCAAAGCATCGGGGCGTCTTCGGCAGGAAAGCCGGCTCGATCCCGGATTACAACTACTCTCCCGCGTTGAAGAATTCGGGCTTGACGTGGACTGAAGAGACGCT
>DASZVX010000086.1:0-3387 GCA_035547255.1 Hyphomicrobium sp. | reverse complement strand
GACCTTCAGGTTATGAGCGTGTACATAACGAGAACAACAGAGCTCGATAAGTCAGACACTTACACCGTAACCCCTTGCAGTTACGAAATTTTCTAGCCGCATTCAGCCGCAGTCAATGGCATCCGACTGCATCCAACGGATGACGACTCCGTTACGACGGGCGAGGTATTGCGGAGTTGAAAAAGATCGTCACGCCAGCGGCTTGCGCGAACTCATGATCCCGGCGGCGTCAAAGGCATCGCAAAATAACCTGAAGGTCATAGCCTTACGACTCAGCGAACAAGCGAGGAAACAACACATCCAGGGTGTCCGCCGGGAAGCGAAGCGAGACCGCGCTCTTCGGTGTGTCTGATGCAAGCAGGCCGGCGTCGATGACTTCCTTAAGCACGCGCCGTGCACTGCGCTCCGGCAATCCGGTGATCCTTGCGATCTCGCCCCGCTCGAACTCGCCGCGAATGAGCGCTTCCTCGAGCAACCGTGTTGCTTCCGGCTTCAACGCATCGCTTCGCTCGACATAGGTTCGGAGACGCTTCGCAAGAGCGTCGATCTCGAACAGGCCCGACATGAAATTCACCTGGTCGAGGCACACGCGGAGAAACCACAGGACGAACTCATTGAGCGCACGAAGCGAGAGATTGCCTCGACCGTCGAGATCACCCTGCCGCGGCGTGTCGGCGTAGTCCATCATCCGCTTGTATTCCGAGCGACTTTCGAGCCCGCGTGAAAGACCGCGCGAGATCGACCAAAGCCCGTGGGCGCCGACCCCTGCAACAAGCGCCATTGCGTGGCTCATCAATCGGCTCACGCGTCCGTTGCCGTCGGGAAACGGGTGGATGTAGTTGAAGCGATGATGAGCGGCAGCCATCGCCATTAATCGCCCAGCGGTGCCAAGGGGCGCCAGCCGATAGCGTTCGGCGAAATAAGTCATGAAGTCCGGAACGCGCGCGCTCGAGGGCGGCTCGTGCCGACCAACAGCAACGTCGTGCTCGGGCTGCGAACGCCACTCACCCGGCACCATCATGAATTCGCGACCCGCGCCGCGGATGCGCAGCATGTCCTCAGTCGCGCCCTTATAGAACTCGCGATGCAGCCAACGCAGGAAATCAGGCGAGGCCGGCTCGCCTAGCTTCCCTTCCGCGGCCAAGCGGTCGATCTCAGCCTGCAACCGCACGTGCGCTGCCGCTTCGATTTGCAGGTTGCCGCGCTCCTTGTCGCGATCGAGATCGCCGGCGAGCGCGCGCTCGATGTCCTTGGGGCGCGTGTTATGGCCCTCGATCAGGTTGCTGTAATAGGTGTTAGCGATCCGCACGAGGCCCGCGAGGTTGGCGGCTGTGCGGGGATGAAGGGCCTGGCCGAGTTTCGTAGCCGCAGCGACGAGATCGGCGATGGCGTCGATCAACGCTTCGGTCGCCTCCTCGGGCCGGGCCGGCTCTATGCGTTGTACGGTTTCAGGCGCCATTTTTGGCCGATTCTGTGAATCCTCAGACAATTGAAGATAAAGAAAAAATCGTGCCAATGCGAGGAGGTTGGCCGATCTTTTGGCCGATCTTGCACGCATTGTCGTTTGGCCGGCGTGGCCGGCCGACAACCCCCGGATTTCTAGAGGCGTTGCAGCCCATCCAGGCGCTCTTTGGCCGATCTTTTGGCCGATCAGACCAATGGTCTTCTCGCCGCTTTCTGCCTGTTTCCGCCTAAGCACTCTCGCTCGCAAAGAGCATCTTGCCTGCCGCCAAGCTCCACCGCTCAGTGACAGGCATGAAGCAACATCTGACCGAGCGCACCATCAAGGCAATGGTGCCAGAGATCGATCGCGACATTCTCGTCTACGACGACGAAGTGACGGGCTTCGCGATTTGCGTCTATCGCTCGGGCAAGCGCGCGTTCGTCCTGCGATACCGGATCGCAGGACGCGCGCGCCATTTCACCATCGGCTCATGGCCGGACTGGTCCGTGACGGCCGCGCGCGAGGAAGCGAAACGTCTCAAGCGGGAAGTCGATGCCGGCAACGATCCGCTCGGCAACCGCATCGATCACCGCAATGCGCCGACCATGTCCGATCTGATCGACCGATATCTGAGAGAGCATGCGGTGCAGCTCGCGCCTCGAAGCTTCAGCGATCGGACTTCGCTTCTGCGCAAGCTCGTCGAGCCGGAATGGGGCACTCGCAAGGTCGCCGACATCACGCCGGAGGATGTCGATCGGCTCCTCGCCAAGATTTCCAAGGGCCGGCCTCGCCCGCGCAAGCATCCGCCAAAGCCGAGTCCCCGGCGACCCGAAATGAAGGGCGCCCGGTTCGGGCCGACGCCCGTGAGGGCAAACCGAGTCGGCGAAATCCTCCGCAAGATGTTCAATCTCGCGATCCGATGGCAGATACGCACCGACAATCCCGCGGCCGGATTTTCACGCTTCCCCGAGATGCCGCGCGATCGGTTTCTGTCGGCTGACGAGATTAAGCGCCTCGCCGAGGTTCTGGCCGATCATCCGAATCGGCGCTGCGCGAACGTCATTCGCTTGCTTCTACTCACGG
Organism: Hyphomicrobium sp.; assembly: GCA_035547255.1. Classification (GTDB taxonomy): domain Bacteria; phylum Pseudomonadota; class Alphaproteobacteria; order Rhizobiales; family Hyphomicrobiaceae; genus Hyphomicrobium_B. Next base: position 860 of record DASZVX010000086.1, on the reverse strand, counting down.
GCGCGCGCCGCGGCGAAGCGATGAACGCGCGCTGGGAGCAGTTTGATCTTGAGAACGGGATCTGGATCAAGCCAGCGGCGACGACGAAGCAGCGCCGGCTTCACCGTGTGCCGCTCTCGCAAGCTGCGCTCGAACTATTGCGCACCATTCGGTCGAGCGTGCCCGCCGATTGTCCGTGGGTCTTCCCCGGCGAGATCAAAGGCAATCCGCTGACCGACGTCCAGAACTTCTGGGAGGGTGTACGCAAGAAGGCGAAACTCGGCGACACCCGCATCCACGATCTTCGGCACACCTTCGCCTCGCTTCTCGTTTCGGGCGGCATGACTCTGCCGATGGTGGGCCGCCTTCTCGGCCACACGCAGGCGCAGACGACGCTCCGCTACGCTCACCTCTACGACGATCCGCTTCGCGAAGGGCTCGATCAGGTGGGTGAGGTGCTGCGACCGAAGCTCAGGCTTGTCCCCGACGCTGAGTCCGATGCGGCGTAGCCAATCGCGTCAGCGCACCTGTTCAACCAGAAGGCTTCCCGCCGGCAGTGGACGGAGCAAGTCGGCTTCGGGTTGCGTCAGATCGAGCCAGGCGGACCAGTCAGCTCGCTCTAGAATAATCATCTGTCGGTTATGAATGGGCGCCACGTCGGGGCCAGGCGCAGTGGTTAGCAGTGTGAAGGCTTCCGGCACGTCGCCATTCCCAGGACGCCAGAGTCCCGCAAAGCAAAACCACTCCTCGCCTGCCTTCGTGAATTTCCATTTCGATTTGGGCGACCTCTTTCCGGTGAACTCGAAGAAATGAGATGCCGGAACGAGGCACCTTCCCTTTGGGAAGCGCCGCCCTTCCGACCTGAAATTGATCACGGGTGG
>DASZVX010000085.1:0-4161 GCA_035547255.1 Hyphomicrobium sp. | reverse complement strand
GAACGAGATGTGCGGTGCCTTTTTCGCCGTTCTGAAGTGCGTTGGAAACGGCTGAGATCAACTCGGGATCGCGGTTGACATGCTCGAGCGGGACGCCTTGGCGAAGGCGGTCGAACAGGCTGCGGGCGGCAGCGTTATAATTAAGGATGACGGAGGCTTCATCGAGCACGATCGCCGGATCGGGCATCGCGGCGGCGAGATCGATCCAAGTCAAATTCTTATCTGAGCTTGAGCCAATGCCTGTCATGTCACTCGCTTTTTGATCGAGCGTAACGCGTGGCCATGCAAATAACGCGGCAATGGCAGCAAACAATCCACAGCCGAAAAAAATTAAATCGCGAAGTGGCCCGCTCGCCCAGATCGACAATAGAGCGAACAAAAGAAGGGCGACAGCGCAAAGGGCTGCAAAACTTAGGCGAGCGTTCTCACGGGTCATGCCCTTTGGAGTAATCTTGAAGGGCGCCATAAGCTAGTCAGCAATTCAGGTTCGCCGCGTGCCGCGTGCTGCCGGCTTCTTGCTACGGAGTTTGTGGTCCGAATGGCTCGATCCGTTCGGTTCGGTTTCGGTGAAACCGATCGGCGACTTGACCGCGAGTTCCGCAAGCGTGTGCTGATCGAGGACAGAGATGAATGCTGTCAGCGCGTCGTCGAACATGGCGTTGATGTTGCCGGGGTCGGCTTCGCTGGGCTGGTCGGAATTGCCGCCTTCGACTTGAACGCGCGTCACTTCGATGGCGCGGACCACGTCGCCGACACGGATTTGGGTGGCCGGGCGGGCGAGGCGGACGCCGCCGTTGGGACCTCTTACGGCGGTCAGAAATCCGGCGTGCGACAAAATGTGGACGATCTTGAAGACATTCTGCTTCGTGACGCCCAGACGGTCTGAGACGTCAGCAACTTTTACAAGCTGGTCTTTTGCCTGCGCACAATCGATCAGAATGCGGATCGCGTGGCCGGTTTGCTTCGTCAAGCGCATATTCGAATTACCTGGACCGCGCGATCGCGACGGAAGAATTCCTATCCCTGCTTGTTTCAAATTCTTGTCAGGGTGGCAAGTGGCCGAACTGACCTGAGTTCACTTGACACTTAATTGCGCCGGCTTTCTATACCATCGAGGTCAATAATTGGGCTGGGCGAATCCGTCCGAGTGTTGCGGATCGCAGAGGACAGCAAGCTGCGGGAGATCTGTGATGTCGAAGAAAGCAAATTTGTGGACCTGCGCAACTCGATTTGCGGCCGTATCGGCCGTTGCTCTGGCCGTCAGCTGTGGACCGGCGCTCGCGGGTCCGCCTGCCACCAAAGACATCATGAAAAATTACGGCGACCTGGCCGAGGCAATGTATGGAGATGCGCTGGCGAAAGCCAAGGATCTCGACAAGTCGATTGACGCGTTTTTAGCGGCCCCGAACGCCGAGACGCTGGCGGCCGCGCGCACGGCCTGGAAAGCTTCGCGCGTTCCCTACATGCAGACCGAGGGCTTCCGCTTCGGCAACAGCATCGTCGACGATTGGGAGGGAGAGGTGAACTCGTGGCCGCTCGATGAAGGCCTGATCGATTACGTTGACGAGGCGAGCTACGGCGACACGAAGGAAGAAAATCCACTCTACACGGCCAACGTCATCGCCAATAAGAAAATACGGCTCGGGCCGAAGATGCTCGACGCCAGCACGATCGACAAGAACGTCATCAAAAAGCTCAACAGTGCGCTCGATGTCGAGTCGAATGTCGGCACCGGATATCACGCGATCGAGTTCCTGCTCTGGGGACAGGATCTGCACGGCACAGGACCGGGTGCAGGCGAGCGTCCGGCAAGCGATTACGACCTCAAGAACTGCACGCATGGCAATTGCGACCGCCGCCGCGATTACCTGAAAGCCGCTTCGGGTCTGTTGGTCGATGATCTTGCCGAGATGGTCGATGACTGGAAGACGGACGGCAAAGCTCGCAAGGCGCTTGCGGAACAGAACGACAATGCTCAGCTCTCCACGATCCTCACGGGTCTCGGTTCGCTGTCGTACGGAGAGCTTGCAGGCGAGCGCATGAAGCTTGGCGTTCTGCTGCATGATCCGGAGGAAGAGCACGATTGCTTCTCCGACAATACGCATAACAGCCACTACTACGATCAGGTCGGCATGATGGAGATCTGGAGCGGCAAGTACGACGGCGTGACGCCGGTCAGTGGGCCGAGCATCGCCGAGCTTGCTCGCGATAAGGCGCCGGACGCCGCAAAGCGTGTCGATGATGCGATGGCGGTGACGCTGGAGAAGATCAAGGCGATCAAGACCAAGGCCGACTCCGGCGAAATGGCCTACGACCAGATGCTGGCGGCCGGGAACGAGACCGGAAACAAGATGATCCTGGATGCCGTCGATGCGCTCGTTGCGCAGGCGCGCGCTATCGAGGCGGTCGTTGCGGCGCTTGGCCTCAAAGTGAAGATCGAAGGGTCGGATAGTCTCGACGATCCCGATAAGGTCGCCAAGGCGAAGTAAGGTGATTTCGGTCAAAGCGCAGCGGCGGCGAGCTGAAAGGGTGCACGCATGGTAACGCGTCGCGACCTCATGCTCGGAGCCGCAGCCTTCACCGCGAGCGCGGGGGTGGGGTTTGTCGCCCCCGGGCGGAAGGTTCAGGCAAAAGAGGTCATCGCCAAGCCGATCGCGCACGGCGTCAAGTCGCTTGCGCTCGATCTCGCAGAGCGGCCGACGGCATTACCATGTTTCGGCGGCAAGACGCTGCCGCTCTGGACGTTTGAAGCCGGCCCGACGTTTCCGATCGTGCGGGTCAAGCTCGGCGAACGGCTCGATACGGTTTTCCGAAACCATCTGCCGCGCAACGGCGAGGTCGCCTCGATCCATTGGCATGGGCTTCGAATTCCGAACGCGGAAGATGGCGTTCCGTATCTGACACAGCAGCCGATACCCCCGGGCGGCGAGGGACGGTATTCATTCGTGCCGCCGGACACCGGCTCGTTCTTCTTTCATACGCACTGCAATTCGGTGGAGCACTTCGGCCGCGGATTGGTTGGTGCGCTGATCGTCGAAGGTGACGAGATCGAGCCGGCGGATGCGGAATACGTTCTGCTTGCCAAAGACTGGCGCATCGGACCCGACGGCAAATTTCTTCCGTTCTCGACGGACGAGGGCGCAGCCAAAGGCGGGACGCCGGGAACGATCCGGTCCGTCAATGGTGCGACGTCGCCGGTGATCACGGTGCCATCGTCGGCGAATGTTCGTATCCGGTTTTACAACCTCGATCCGATGCGCATTTCCGAGATCGGATTTGAGGACGCGGAGGCTGCGATCATCGCCATCGATGGCAACGGCCTGCCGCCGATGACGTTCGAATCCTGGCGTCTCGGCACGGCGATGCGCGTCGATATTCTGTTGCGCACGGCAGCACCCGGCGGGTCGATCAAACTCTACGATTACTTCGCGAAAGAACCGTTCGTGCTTGCCGAGTTCAAATCGGAAGGCCCGCCGAAACGCTCGGACGCGTTCGAGCCGACGCCGCTCAAGGTGATGCCGTTTCCGAAACTCGACGAAGCGAACGCCCAAATCGTTCCGTTCGAGTTTTCAGCGACGCCGACAGGACAGGCCATCGCGGATATCGGTGCCGGTCCCGGCATCGAGCTTGGGCCGCTCTGTCTGACGAAGCGGACGTTCTGGGCGATCAACAAGCGCGCGTGGCCAGGGCAGGATCATCGCGATCTCGGGCCGCCGCTCGCGGTGCTGAAATCCGGGCAAAGCTATATCTTCGAACTCGATAATACGACGCCGCGGTCGCATCCGATCCATATCCATGGCCACACATTTGAAGTTTTGAATTCAAGTAAACGGAAGCTTCCGCGCTTCCGTTGCGATACGGTGCTGCTGATCCCGAACGAGCGCATCCAGGTTGGATTGGTTGCGGGCCTTCCGGGAAAATGGATGTTCCATTGCCATATCCTCGAACATCAAGAGACGGGCATGATGGGGTACATCGAGGTCGTATGACGCGGCGGTTGCAGGCCCTATCGGTGCTGGCATTGTTTGCTGGAATGTTGCTGCCCGAAGCCGGTTGCGCCGATCCGCTCGATGCTGCCGTCGGCAAAGCGCTGTTCGACCGGCAGTGGATTCCGGCGCCGTCTTCGACGAACGGAACCGATGGTCTTGGGCCGCTGTTTGC
>DASZVX010000084.1:0-39320 GCA_035547255.1 Hyphomicrobium sp. | reverse complement strand
GGTTCTGACCAACCGTTTGTCGGCCAGCGTAAATACGACGCTCGCGGCGCATCTCAGAGGGCTCGATGCAGATCAGATCGCATCCGAACGTGGGCTCGAGGTCGCGACAATCTATGGGCATCTTGCCGAAGCCATCGAAGCGGGACTGATCAGCGCTGATGATGCACTCCACCTCGATCCTGTCGAGCGCGACGAAATCGAGGCTGCATTTGATCGCTGCGAGACGCGCGATACGGGGAAGCTAGGGCCGGCGTTTGCAGCGCTCGACGGACGCTACAATTACGGCATTCTCAAATGTCTGCTCGCTGACGCTGGCTAGCGCGATCGGCTTCGAAGCGACGCAGAATTTCCGAACCTTTGCTCGACGTAAACACGACGCGAACGATCGCGCCCTCGGTTCGCGCAACATCGCAATCAGCTCCGTCACCGAGCTGTTCCCAATAGAGACGCACACGCATCGGCAGAACAACGGGGCGGCTCAATTCGATCTCCGCGCCCTCATCGTCGATTTGATGCACGGTACACCGCAACGATGCGTCGCCGCCGATCTGCAGCAGCGCCTGGGCGAGCGATGTCCGCCTGCCAAATGTCGGTTTAGCGGAATGCGTACGGTTATTGGACACGGAGCTCTCACGGATCGATAAGTTGTGGGGAGACAGGCAAGACAGGTGCCAGGCCCGGACCGCGCCGACGATCGGACGCCTGTCTTCCTGCGATATGCCTAAGGAAGCGTTACCCGCGATCCGGCGTGCGCGGCGCTCCGCCGAGGCGTTTGCCGATCCCGTCGCACAAGGAGCGCAATTCCGGCGTCCAGGCCGCCATGTTCGACGCGAAGAGATTCGCTTCGGATTTAAGGATGACGCCATCATCGAGCACGCGCAGCCCATTTGCGCGCAGCGTCTCGCCCGTCGTGGTGATGTCAACGATGAGCTCTGCGGTTCCTGCCGCGGGCGCGCCCTCCGTCGCTCCGGCGCTTTCGACAATGCGATAGTCGCCGAAGCCCTTGGACGCGAAGAAGCGGCGCGTGAGGTTCATGTATTTTGTCGCGACGCGAGGCCAGCGGCCATGCCTCCGGCGAAACGGCATTGCGATCTCTTCAAGATCTGCGACCGTTGCGACGTCAATCCAGCAATCGGGCACCGCAACGACAACGTCGGCAAAGCCGAAGCCGAGCTTGTGCACGAAGCCGATCCGCGTCTCGGCATCCGAGATGTTCTCGCGAATGAGATCTTCTCCGGTGATGCCGAGGTGGATGCTGCCCGCCTTCAACGCGTCCGCGATTTCCGACGACGACACATACGCGACGTCGACTTCCGGCAAGCCGTCGATCTCGCCGCGATAGCCGCGCGCATGTCCAACCTTGCGCACAATAAGACCAGCGCGCGCAAACATGTCCGTCGTCTGCTCCATCAGACGACCTTTCGAGGGAATAGCCAGCGTCAACCTGCTCATGACGACGCTCCCTGCATGGCCGCCAAAAGGCGCTCGGTGTGAATTGCGGCTCCAACGGCGGAAACATCGACGTCCGCGCCTGCTGCGCGCATCAGGCCGTCGTAGCGGCCTCCCGTCGCGAGCGGGCTCTGCGGTCCGAGCGTCTTGGCGCGAACTTCGAACACAAGGCCGGAATAATAGGCGAGCGTGCGCCCGAATTCGGCAGAGAACGTCACGCGATCGAGATCGATCCCGGCGTTGGCAAGAAGCGCCAAGCGGCGATCGTACATTTCCAACGCCGCCCTCGACCCAGAGGGTGCGCCGTTGACGAGCTCGGCAATCTTTGCGCCGGCCGTGCGTGCCGGTCCGGATATGCCGACGTAGCGGCCGATCAGAGCGGCGGCGGCGGCATCGAGCGGCTTTTCTTCGCGACTCTCCCTGATGCCGATCAGATGCTCGGTAATATCCGACAACGGCCGCGTGCCGATAAGCTCGATCGATTTCTCTTCGAGATACGCTGCGACGGCGGCTTCGCTGGCTGTGGGATCGGCGCCATCGAGCGACGACAGCAACGCGTCGGGCACGGAAAGGCGCGTCACACTGCTGCCCGTTGCGAAAGCTTTCAATGTCTCGCGAAATGCCAGCGGCTTCAGAAACGCATCATCGAGGCGTTTCTTCCAGAGCGGCGAAATACCGGCGACATCGAGGATGCTCGAGAAAAGGCCGAGGTCTCCGAGACGCAGCGACCAATCCTTCAGGCCGACTTTTTCCATCGCCTTGATGACAATGGCGATGACGTCCGCCTCCGCTGCCTCGCGCTCGATGTCTCCGAAGCGCTCAATTCCGGCTTGCCGGAATTCGCGCGGATGCGAGGCATCGGCGCCCTGAGGCTGGAAGCGGAACGCAGCGCCGCGATAGCAATAGCGCGCGGGCGTCGTCGGATCGGCGTGGCGCGCAAGGTGCAACCGGCACGTGGGCACGGTGAGATCGGGCCTCAAGCAAAGCTCGGCGCCGTCCGGATCGGTGAAGACGTAGGTGCGGGCGCGCAGGCTTTCGCCGATGACGTCCAGGAAGACGTCGGCCGGCTGAATGACCGCTGGAGCAACGGCATCGTAGCCGGCCTTTGTGAAAACCGACATCAGCGTCTGCGCCTGCGCCTCGAGCGCCTCGAAATCTCGCGTCGTTTCCGCGGCCATGAGCTAATCCTGATGCCGCGCGATGAGTTTTTTGACTTCGTCGATCAGGTTCGACTCGGAGACGGAGAACTGCGCCGGGCGTGCCGCCTTCCACTCCTTGTTGTCCTTGATCGCGGCGGCGGCTTTCGCGCCTTCGATCAGGTCCTTGATCGTGACTTCGCCTTTGGCGCGCTCGTCGGAGCCTTGAATGATCGCGCACGGCGCGTTGCGCTTGTCGGCGTATTTCATCTGCGCCTTCATGCCGGACGAGCCGAGGTACATCTCGGCGCGAATCCCGGCGTTGCGCAAATCCTGCGTGATTTTCTGGTAGCGGGCGACCTCGCCCTTATCCATCACGAGCACCACGACAGGGCCGAGCGCTTCCGATTTCTTCTCTCCGATGAGCGAGAGCGCGGCCTGCAAGCGCGAGACGCCGATCGAGAAGCCGGTCGCCGGAACCTTTTCGCCGGTGAAGCGCGCGACGAGATCATCGTAGCGGCCGCCGCCGCCGACCGAGCCGAAGCGCACAGGCTTGCCGTCATCGCCTTTGACCTCGAACGTCAGTTCGGCTTCGAAGACGGGGCCGGTGTAATATTCGAGGCCGCGAACGACTGACGGGTCAACCGAAATCTGACTAGGCAAATATCCAGCTTGGCTACATACGTTCACAATAAAATCGAGTTCGTCCAAACCTTGCTTCGCCAACGGTATCGAACCGAATTTTTGTCGCAGCTCCGTAAGGGTTTTGACATTATCGACCTTAAAATAAAACGGACGGCCTTCTCTGTCCTTTGCTGGCAGAAAACCTTCATCTCTACCAGGACGATCGTATCGATGCTCTGATGCAAAGATGAACGTCGTGAGCCAGTCGGTGACGAGGTCGATTCCGTCGGCTGACAAATTTGCGCCCCTGGTAAAGTCACCACTTTCATCCATCCGACCTGCGCCGAGAAGTTGGCGTACTCCCTCAACTCCAAGGCGATCAAATTTATCCATCGCTCGGAGTACTATGAGCTTCAGCTGATAATCGTCTTCTGAAATCCCTGCAGCTACTAATATTCCGTCCAGAACCTTCCGATTATTGACCTTGATAACGTAGTCGCCACGCATGACGCCGAGCGCTTCCAACGTATCGGCGGCGAGCATGCACATCTCGGCATCCGCGGCGACGCTTTCGGCTCCGACCGTATCGGCGTCGAACTGCATGAACTGGCGGAAGCGGCCGGGGCCGGGCTTCTCGTTGCGGTAGACGTTGCCGAACGCATAGCGGCGGAACGGCTTCGGCAGTACTTGAAAATTCTGCGCAACGTAACGGGCGAGCGGCGCCGTCAGATCGTAGCGCAGGCTCATCCACTGCTCGTCCTCGTCCTGGAACGAGAAGACGCCGGCATTCGGCCGGTCCTGATCCGGTAAGAACTTGCCCAGCGCGTCGGTATATTCGATGGCGGGCGTTTCGAGCGCCTGGAAACCGTAGCGCTCATAGACGTCGCGGATCTTCGCGACCATCGCGTTAAGGCCGTGAAGCTCCGCCGCCTCGATGTCACGAAAGCCTTTTGCGAGGCGCGCCACCGGTGCGGTTTGCGCCTGCGGCGAGGGACGCGCGCTGGTATTGTCTTTGGACATGAGGGCTATGGGAACCGTGATTATAAAAGTTGCCGTAGCACCTTCGGCGCCCGGCAGGCGAGCCCGCCTTATATCGGATCGCCCGGGCGGGCGAAAGTCGGGTCCAATGCCCGGATTTAGCGAGCAAAATGCCGCTTCAGGAGACGATACACGGACTGGAGGCGTGGGCTCTTGCGCAAGCGGCCCATCAGCCGATGGTACATGGCACGCGGTACGACTGCGAGATCCCGGGCGACGATCAGATCGAACAATGGAACTTCCTCGACGCCGAAACCGCGTTTGAAAGGATGGTCGCCCAGCCCGAAGTCGAAACGGCGTATGCCCTGGGCAACGCAATGCTTCATCGTCTCGATAATAACGAGCCGACCCGGTGAGAGATGGCTCCAAGCCTCACCGCCGGTCCCAAGTTGCAGCATTGTGAACGTATTTTCGTGGACGATGCCGAAGAGCGTGGCGACGATCTCACCATTGGCTTCGAGCGCGAACAGCGACGTAAGCCCCGCGTCGGAACCATCGATTGCCAGCCGCTCGTAGAATTCCTGTTCGTCGAGACTAAATTTTTTGCCCGGCGTGTCGAAGCGCGCCGCCTGCTGTTCTTCGAGCACGGAATAGACGTGCACGGCTTCCTCGGGCGTCGCCGCGCGATAGAAGCGCGGTGCGCCCTCCTTCTCCCAAAGGCGATGACAGCGCTCGACCTCCTTGCGATACTTCTTGCCGCGTTCGTGCAGATACGCATCGACGCTTTCGGGAACGTTTACGACATTGCCCGAGCGCCGGGCCGGGACGATGCCCCAGAGCATCAGGAGTGGATTGGGCTGGCCGCCGATTTCGGCTGGCATGCGATCAAGCCGGAGCAGATCGACGTCAGGCATCGCCCGAAGAACGGAACGCCATAGGCGCCTTATCGGCCGCCGACGCTGGGGAAGTGCTGGTCCCAGGATTGGTCCGCCATAACCGTCGACCCCAAGATTGGCAAAGCGGGCGACCGTGCGCCTGCGCTTCTTCCGAATGAGCAGCGGCAGGATCAGCGCGACCTCGCCACTGGTTCTATCGGTCACGACCACGAGGCGCGGCACGGCGTGTTGCGACGGCGCGAGCTCTTCATAGAGCACGGTCAACCAGTCGAGCGTCTGAAAGCCGGTCGAGACAAGTCCGCCCTGCACCGCTTCGAGGGCAGCCAAAGCTTCATCGGCTCCGTCGAAGACTTCCGTGATGTAACGAGGTGCGGGCCACAGCGATAGACGCGGCCCAAGGCGATCCGCGGCTACAAATGCTGCGCCGTTCCCCACATCAACTGTCGCCATACGCACTACACTCTACAGGCGATTTCGAATTACCCTCTGCCCAGTCTCGTCCGCCGCAGCTCCAATCATTGCATTGTTGGATTTGAGATCAAGTTTGAATTCGCCGCAGGCGTGGCGCTCGTTCTTTCTGTTCGATGAGCCCGTCACGAATTCAAACGTCGCGTTAGCTGGCCGCCGCGCGAAGGTAGGCGAATGGCGAGCGGATTCCTTCGCAGTTGCGTGCGTCAGGCTGGACCTGCGATCATCCCTGCTGCAACTGCGAAGAAGGCCGTTTCGAAAACCTGCTCGACGGCGCCGAGGACATCGCCCGTGTAGCCAGAAATTTTACGCTGGGCGATCAACGCCACGGCGGCAGCAGCAGCAGATGCAAACAAGGTCGCGACGACGAATGCTGCCGTCGGCAGCACGAGAAATCCGGGAATTAACCCTAAACCGATCGCGGCGGCGACCTCGGGCGGCGTCAACTCCGAGATCTTCTGGCTGACTTTCGCGACGCCATGACCGGCATGAGGCAACCTCCACATCGTCAACACCGCCGCGAGCCGCGCACCGGCATGACCGGCGATCAAGACGCAGGCGGCAGAGCGCGGATCGAGTGCAACGAGCGCCGAGCCTTTCAGCGCGAACGCGGCGATCAGCGCGATCGCACCATACGATCCGATACTGCTGTCCTTCATGATTTCGAGGCGCCGCTCGCGTGTGCGGCCGCCACCGAAGGCATCGGCGGTATCGGCAAGGCCATCTTCGTGCAGCGCGCCCGTGACTGCAGCGGCGAGAGCGAGGCCAATGACCACGGGAAGCGGTTCCGGAAAAAAGACCGCGCTGAGGAGAATGCCAGCGCCTGCGATCGCGCCGATGATGGCGCCGACGAGCGGCATGTATTTCGCTGACCGCGCGAGCCAATCCGGCGGGCAGTCGCGGATCGATCCCGCGGGCAACTGCGTCAGGAATTGCAGCGCGATCTGGAAGAGCTTCAGCTCGCTGGCGATCATGCCGGGTGCTCGCCGGGCAAGTCGGCCATATCGCGCAGCATCCATTCTGCCGCGCGGACGAGCGGGATCGCAAGCGCTGCTCCTGTCCCCTCCCCAAGCCGCATGTCGAGTTGGAGCAGCGGTCTGGCGCCGAGGTGATCGAGAAGCGCCTTATGTCCGGGCTCGGCCGAGCAATGCGCGAAGACACAGCAATCGCGCGTCTCCGGATGGAGTGAGATGGCAGCAACTGCCGCGACCGTCGAGATGAAGCCATCCACGACGATGATGCGGCGCGCGGCTGCAGCCGCCGTCATGGCGCTGGCCATCATGGCGATCTCAAAGCCGCCGAATTGGCGGAGCGCTTCGTGCGCACGCTGACGAGGGTCGTCATCCCGGATGTTTGCGCGCGCCAAAACAGATTCGAGTACTTTACGCTTGTGCTCCAGGCCGAGAACCGGTGTGCCCGCGCCGGGGCCGACGAGTGTCGCTAGATCGATCTCGGTCAGCGCGTGCGCCACCAGCGCCGCGGCGCTGGTATTTCCGATGCCGATCTCACCGTATCCAACGATGCCGACGTTATCGTCGACAAGCTGCGTAGCAATGGCCCGTCCGGCTTCGAGCGCTTGTGCGCACTCGTCCGGCGTCATCGCCGATTCGAGCCGCGAATTCTTCGTGCCGTTCGCGACCCGCCGATCAATGAGCAAGTCATGCGCAGGCAATGGCTCAAGCATTCCGGCGTCAACAAGCGCGACGTCGATGCCCGAAGCGCGCGCCAGAACATTGATCCCGGCGTTGCCAGCCAGAACCATTTTCGCAATCTCACGCGTCACTGCCGACGGATAGGCCGTTACGCCTTCGGCGGTCAGACCATGATCGCCTGCGAACACAAGAATTTTCGCGCGACCGAGATCTGGCTTCAGCGAACCGCTGACCATCCCGATTTGCAGGGCAAGATCCTCGATACGGCCAAGCGAGCCGATGGGTTTGGCCTTGCCGCGGATGCGAGCGCGAAGCTCATCCTCAAGCGCCGCGCGCGACGGGACTTCTTTGTCGATGATATTCATGCGCCGATATAATCCTCAGCGCTGCGCTTGGGCTGCGGCACATCGGTCGAATACTTGGCCAAGCCCTCAAGACCCGGCGGAACGGGACCGCCGTGTGCCCAATCCAATAGCTCGATCGTATGCACGACCGGAATATCGAGCGCCGACTGCAATTGCTGGATGCATCCGATATTGCCGGCCGCCACCACATCAGGCCGTAGCGTTTTGATATGTCCCGCCTTGCGGTCCCTGAGCGCGCCCGCGATTTCGGGTTGCACGATGTTGTAAATGCCCGCCGAGCCGCAGCAGAGGTGGCTTTCCGGAATGTCGAGCACGGTGAAACCGGCCTTTTTCAAAAGCGATTTCGGCTGCGACGTCACGCGCTGGCCGTGCTGCAACGAGCAGGCGGAGTGATACGCGACCTTGAGACTCGACCATCGTTTCGGCGCGCCGAAATCATGGCCGTCGAGAAATTCGGTCACGTCCTTTGCCATCGCCGCAATGTCCTTGGCGCGTTTGGCGTACTCGGTTTCGTGGCGAAGGAGATGGCCGTAGTCCTTCACCGTTGTGCCGCAGCCCGATGTATTGATGATGACGGCGTCGACGCCGCCCTTGGCGATTTCCTTGCTCCACGCCGCGACGTTGGCGCGAGCAAACTTTACGGCTTCTTCCTCGCGCCCGATGTGCTGGCTCAAAGCCCCACAACATCCGGCGCCGTTCGCGACGACGACGTCGATGCCGCCGCGAGCGAAAAGCCGGATCGTCGCGTCGTTGATCTGCGGCCTCAAAACCTGCTGGGCGCAACCCGCGAGCAGGATGACGCGGCCTGTCCTTACGCCCGTCGGCGAGGCGGTTCCGGGGCCGCGAAAGCGGGCGCCGTGAGGCGGCTCGGCGGGCGCGAGATCAACCATTGCGGCCAATTCCGGCATCTTGAGTGCGTGGAAGAGAGGCGACAGGCGGCGGCCCAGGGGCGCAGCGCGCATCGCCCAGCGGAAGCGCCGCGGATAGGGAACGATTTCCGTCAACGCCCGGCGGATCAGACGTTCCTTCAGGCTGCGTTTGCCGGTCTTTTCGATATGCCCGCGCGCAATTTCGACGAGATGCATGTAGTCGACGCCCGACGGACACGTCGTCATGCAGGACAAGCACGTCAAGCATCGGTCGATATGCGTCGAGACCTCGGGCTTCGCCTCGATGCCCTTTTCGAGCATGTCCTTGATCGCGTAGATGCGGCCGCGCGGACTATCGCGCTCGTCACCCAGGATGACATAGGTGGGGCATGTCGCCGTGCAGAGCCCGCAATGCACGCAGCGGCGCAAAATGCGGTCCGCTCGCGCGATTTCCGGATTCTCAAGCTGCGCTTTGGAAAAGCTCGTGTGCATTGCACCTGACTGTGGGACAGAAATACCTAAAGGTTGGCGTACATACGCCCTCGGTTCAGTAGCCCGTCGGGATCGAACGCGGACTTCACGCCACGTGTTAATCGCTCGATCTCGGGTTTTAAAGGTTCGAAGACATCGACGCTCGCGCGGACTTCGGGCTGCGCTCGGATGAGCGTCGCGTGTCCACCGCGAACGGCAACGGCTCGGCGAACATCGGCGGCACCGGCATCGGCGGCGGCAGGAACTTCAAGCCAGATCGAAGCTCCGGCCCAATCGTAGAACGCGGTGACGTCCATGAATTTTTCTATCGTAGAAACGATCTCCGCGGCCTTCGTCGGCAGCGTCGAAATCCGCCACAAGCTCGTTTCAGCCGAGAACGGCATGACAGATAGCGTGCGGAATTCGCTCCACAGGCTCCAGGTTTCCTCGGCACCGAGTTCGATCGGTGTGCCATAGATCTTCAACGCCGTCTTGAGCTTTTCCTTGCGTTCATCGACCGTCGCCGAAAACGTTTCAAGCCTTAGAAGCGTGACCGATTGATCGATGCCCTTCAATTTCGGCTGCTTGAGGCGGGCAGCGCATCCCTTGGGCAGATGTACGGCGCCGGAGACTTCGAGCGGCGTCGCCATCGTCGCCGTCAGGGCTTCGATCGCAAGATCGTCAGGAAGGCCTGTGTATGCGAGCGTCAGCATCGTCTGGGGCAGCGGGGCGACTTTGAATGTCACTTCGGTCATCACCGCGAGCGTACCCCAGCTTCCGGTCAGACCGCGCGCGACGTCGAGGCCCGTGACGTTCTTCATCACGCGGCCGCCGGACTTGAAAAGTTCGCCCCGGCCATTGACGGCACGGACACCGAGAAGATTGTCGCGTGCGCTTCCGGCGAGGATGCGGCGCGAGCCCGAAAAATTCGTCGCAAAGACGCCACCGATCGACAGCGCGCCGCCCGGTGCACCGGTCGTCGGGCCGAGGTCAACCGGCTCGAAGGCGAGCATTTGGCCTCGAGCGGCCAGGATCGATTCAATCTCATAGACCGGCGTTCCCGACCGCGCCGACATCACGATCTCCGTCGGCTCATAAAGGGTTACGCCTTTGAGACCTGACGTCGACAGGACAACATCGGAGCGCGCGACGCGGCCCGCATTGCGCAAGGCTCCATGACCGACGACCTCGACGCGCCGCTTCTGGGCCGCGAGCTTCGCGATCATCGTCTGCAGCTCCCACTCGGCGGCGGGTCGCAAGAGTTCGGTCACGATCGCACCATGTGCTAGGCGGCCTCGGGTGTGCTTGCCGCGCGGCCCGCGCGCATCATCTCGGTGGCCGCCAGCGGAAAAACTTTCGCAGGATTGAGACGCCACGTCGGATCGAACACCGTCTTAACGCGCATCTGCACGGCGAGATCGGTCGGGGAAAATTGCGACGACATCAACTCGCGCTTTTCAATGCCAACACCATGCTCGCCCGTGAGACAACCTCCGAGCTCGACGCAGAGTTTCAGAATGGCTTCGCCCGCCAGTTCGGCGCGGTCGGCTTCGCTCGGATCGTTTGCATCATAAAGGACGAGCGGGTGCAGGTTGCCGTCGCCCGCATGGAAGATGTTGGCGACTTTCAATTCGTGCTCGGCGCAAATCTGGCTGATCCGCGTCAGCGCGTGTGGAAGCTGCGCGAGCGGGATCGTTCCGTCCATGCAGAGGTAATCCGAAATGCGGCCGATGGCGCCGAACGCGGCTTTGCGTCCGGCCCAGATGCGCGCGCTTTGCTCCGGCCCCGAACTCATGACGACCGTCTTCGGATCGTGCGCAGCCGCGATTTCGGCGATGCGGCCGAGCAGGATGCCGATCTCGTTTTCAGAACCCTCGACCTCGACGATCAACAAGGCTTCGACGTCCAACGGATAGCCGGCGCCCGCAAAAGCCTCGCAGACTTCGATTGCCGCGCGATCCATGTACTCGATCGCGACGGGGATGATGCCAGCTGCGATGATTGCGGCGACGCAGCTGCCCGCTGCCTCCGGCGAGCGAAAGCCGATCATCAGCGGCCGCGCACCTTCCGCGGCGGGAAGGATCTTGACGGTCGCTTCCGTGACGACGCCGAGCTGACCTTCCGAGCCGATCACGAAGCTCAAGAGATCGTAGCCGTTCCTTTCGATCGACGTCCCGCCAACATCGACGATCGTGCCGTCGATCAGCACCATTTTGACACCGAGCACGTTGTGTGTCGTCACACCGTATTTGAGGCAGTGTGCGCCGCCCGAGTTCATCGCAAGATTGCCCGCAATCGTGCAGGCCAGCTGCGACGACGGATCGGGCGCATAGAAGAAGCCCTTCGGAGCAACGCGCGACGTGATTTCGAGATTCGTTATGCCGGCTTCGACGCGCGCAAAGCGATTGACGTAATCGACCTCAAGCACGCGATTCATTTTAGAAACGCAGAGAACGATAGCGTCTTCCGTCGGCAGCGCGCCGCCACAGAGGGACGTGCCTGCGCCGCGCGGAATGACCTTGACGTCGTTCTCGTGGCAAAACTTCAGAATTTTCGAAACTTCTTCGGTCGTGCGCGGCAGCACGACGAGCATCGGCACATTGCGATAGGCGGTGAAGGCGTCGGTTTCGTAGGCGCGCCGTCCGTCTTCATCGAGAATGAGCAGATCGGCGCCGACGCGGCTTTTCAGGCCTTCGATCAATATGGGGCGGCGGCGGATAACACCGGCATCCGGTTCAGGCAGTTCGATATGTGGCATCGCCAAACATCTCCTCAGCGACCACCCCGAAACGGCCTTGCGCCACGTTGGCCTTCCTTAAATCATTGCGGCGGCTGTTAAGCATCCTCGCACGCGCCGCTGTGACGAGCAATATCCGCGGCATCCGCGCAACGTTGTACATAGAGAGACTTGAGGCGAATTTTCAGCGGCGGCCCGGCGCTCGTGGCCCATGCAATGTCGGAGGTCCGCGAAATTCCGGCGGACCGTGAAATTCCGGGTTGCCATGGAACTCCTGAGGCGCGCGACCCTCGCGTCCGCCGTCACGAAACCGGTCCTGAGCGAAGCATCCACTCAGGCATGATTGCAGCGCCGCGTCACAGCGCGGCGAATACAGAAGCTTGGCGTTCATCCGGCAGGCGTTGTGCTGAGACCGGCAACCCTGGGCGCATGGGTCGGCAAAAGCAGACCCAAACGTGACAACAAGCATGAGGAGCATCAAGACGGCGACGCGCGCCAATCCTTCTCTGCTCCCTGCTGTTTGAAACATCCTACCGCCTCCTGGGTCCCGGACCACGATGCGGGACGGCGGGCCAAAGCAAACGAGGGAACCTATTTATACAACCCTGAACACCGGCTGAACCGTAAGTTTGGCTGCCGGTTCCAAGCCAATACCGCAGCCACGACTCAGAACGCAAACTCCTCGAAAATATGGTCAATGTTTTGGCGCCAGGGACCTGCGTATCGCTGCAACAGGTCGTCGGATACGGTAAGGCCCTCGCCTGCGATTTGTTCAAGCGGGGTCAGATAGATCGTCTCGTCCTCATTCATCGCATTGATGCGGCGACGGTTCTTCAGGCCGAGGCGAGAAATGCGCAGCGCCTGACACGCAAGATCGCGGACGTTCGTTGACCGGAACGGAGTCGCCAGTGCCAATCTCGGCACATCCGTTCGCAGTTGCTCGCGCTCCTCAGCCGTCCAATCCCGCACCATCTGCCAAGCGTGATCGAGCGCCACCTCGTCATAAAGGATACCGGCCCAGAAGGCGGGGAGCGCCGTAATCGTACCCCAGCGCCCGCCGTCGGCGCCGCGCATTTCGAGGAAGCGTTTGAGGCGAACCTCGGGGAACAGAGTCGTCAGATGATCGGCCCAATCGTCGACCGTCGGGAACTCGCCTTCGAAGCCGCGCAGGCGACCCGCCATGAAATCGCGGAACGAAGAACCAGCGACGTCGATGTAGTTGCCGTCCCGGTAGACGAAATACATCGGCACATCGAGCGCGTATTCGACGTACCGCTCATAACCCATGCCGTCTTCGAACACGAAGGGCAGCATGCCCGTGCGCTGCCTATCGGTGTCGCGCCAAATCTCGCTGCGCAGCGACTGGAAGCCGTTTGGACGACCCTCCTTGAAGGGCGAGGAAGCGAATAGCGCGGTGGCGATCGGTTGCAGCGCCAGCGAAACGCGCAGCTTCTTGACCATGTCGGCTTCCGAGCCGAAGTCGAGGTTCACTTGCACCGTCGCCGTCCGGTACATCATGTCGAGGCCGTGGCCACCGACCGCCGGCATATAGCGCGTCATGACCTGGTAGCGCTTTTTCGGCATCTGCGGGATTTCGTCGAGTCGCCACTTCGGCGAGAACCCGACTCCAAGAAAACCGATCGCAAGATCTTCGCCGACGTCGAGGACTTCACGCAGATGCTCGTCCGTCTCGGTGGCCGTTTCGTGCACGGTTTCGAGCGGCGCTCCCGACAGTTCGAACTGGCCGCCGGGCTCAAGGCTGATCGTGCCGCCCTTTTCCCCGTCGGGCCGCTTCAAGGCGATGACGTTATCGCCTTCCTTGATGGCGGCCCAGCCGTAGCGAGCGATGAGCTCGTCCATCAGGGCACGGATGCCGTCCGGCCCGCCGTAAGAGACGGGGGCCAGCGAAACGGTGCGGAATACGAATTTTTCGTGCTCGGTGCCGATCCGCCATTCGGACTTCGGCTTCTCGCCCGCCGCGATCCAGCGCACGAGATCGTCACGAGATTCGATCCTTGCGCTTTCGGCAACCTGTTCTCGCGTCGACATGTCCGAGTGGCCCGGCTCATTCCTGAATAAGTGCGAAGCGGACCTCGCACGGCAGGAGCCTTATGACGGGGCGGGCTCGGGACGGCAAGGTGGCGTTAAGGTCGGCCTCAGGATCGCCGCCAATCCCCCAGGACGGCATTGACGAGCGTCAACACTGCGACAGCAGCGGTATCAGCCCGCATAATGCGCGGCCCGAGCGACAGCGGCACCACGAAAGGCTGGGCCAGCAGCCGGCTTCGTTCACCATCCGAGAACCCGCCTTCAGGACCGATAAGGGCTGCGATGGGGCCTGACGGAACGCGACCTAGCGTCTCGATTGGATCGAGGCTTGTCTCCTGCTCGTCGCAATAGATCAGCTTTCTCGCCGTATCCCAGCCGGTCAAGGCACTGTCGAGGGAGACAGGCGGGTCGACCTCGGGAACGCGGAGGATGCCGCATTGCTCCGCCGCCTCAATGACATTGGCGGTCATCCGTTCGGTATTCACCCGCTCGGCGATGGTTCTTTCTGTAATGACGGGCCGCAGCCGCCGGGCGCCCATCTCGGTCGCCTTCTGCACCATGTAATCGAGACGCGAGCGCTTGAGCGGGGCAAAAAGATAGTCGATGTCCGGACCTTGCTCCTGCGGGCGGGTCTGGTGTTCGATACCGAGGATGACGCTGCGCTTCTTGATTTCGTGGAGTGAGGCTTCCCATTCGCCGTGGCGTCCGTTGAATACGAGCAGCCGGGCACCCGGTCGCAACCTCAAGACATGCGTCAGGTAATGCGCCTGCTGCTGCGGAAGCTCGACGGAGATGCCCGAGGCGAGATCGTCAGCAATAAAGAGCCGCTCGGATGTCAGGTCACGAATTGCCATGTTGCGGTCTTAACCGAGCCTCGAATTGCGTCAAACAGCAGGGCGTGCTGGCCCTTGTTGCCTCGGGCCGATGGGCTCTATAGCGTCGAAACGAGCTGTCGGAGAACGATCATACGATGGGAGCTGAGGTTTCCCCCAATTCCGGTTCGCGCGTTGCCGATGCAGCGCCATCTAACTGGGTGGACCGTTGGGCGCCGCTGACGTGGCGGCCTTATCTACGTCTTGGGCGATTCGACCGACCAATCGGAGCTTGGCTTCTGCTTTTTCCATGCTGGTGGTCGCAAACGCTGGCGCAGGTCGCCTCACGCCAACCTTTTCCGAACTTTGAATACCTTTTTCTTTTTGCCGTCGGCGCATTCGCCATGCGAGCTTCTGGCTGCGCCTATAACGACTACGTCGACCGCTATATCGACGCGCGGGTCCAGCGCACGGCAAGCCGCCCCATTCCATCCGGACAAGTGACGCCCGCAGGCGCATTGAAGTTCGTGATCCTCACGGCGCTGACCGGTCTCGTTGTTCTTCTCCAATTCAACTGGCTCACCGTCTGGCTCGGCATTGCGTCGCTGCTTATCGTCGCAGTTTATCCCTTCGCCAAGCGCGTGACCTCTTATCCCCAGGTCGTTCTCGGGCTGGCATTCAACTGGGGCGCACTCGTCGGCTGGGCGGCCGAGAAGGGCTCGGTCGATTTGCCGGCTATAGCGCTCTATGTGGGCTGCGTGCTGTGGACAGTCGGCTACGACACGATCTACGCGCACCAGGACAAAGAGGACGATGCGCTTCTCGGGCTCGGGTCGACGGCGCTGCATTTCGGCGATAACACCGTTTCGTTCGTCGGCGCGGTCTACGGGCTGGCTGGAATCCTATGGCTGACGGCCGGAGCGTTGGCCGGCGCGCACCTCCTCTTCTTCCTTTCAGTGACGCTCGTTTTTTTGCAGATGTCCTGGCAGGTCGCGACGCTCGACATTCGAGATCCCGCCAATTGCCTTTGGCGCTTCAAATCCAATCGTGACGTCGGGATCGCGGTGTTTCTCGGCCTGATTGCCGACATGGCGCTATCGTGGTTCGCAGGGCTGAGCTGAACTTCTTGCCAGCCGGGCATCGCGCACGACAACGGCGCGAAAGATTAATCTTTCGCGCCGCGCCGTTGTGCCTCACTGTCGTCTTTTCGAGCGGCCGGTTCCCCGGCATTTTCTGAATTTCTATCAGAATTCCGTTCCGATACGCTTAAGGCGTATCCTAAAATCCGGCTTCCCGGCGTCTCAAATCCGTACGGTGCGATTGACGCCGCGGTTTGCTTAGGCTTTTTGCAGATTTCGGCCGTTTGTTTTTTCAGGACCTTCACGCTCGCCCATGACCCAGCACGTCTCTTCGCCAGATAAAAAGCCCCAGCTTCTTCATCTCGTTTTCGGGGGCGAACTCACGGATCTCGACAGCCACGAATTCCGCGATCTCACCCATCTCGATATCGTCGGGGTCTATCCGGACTACCAATCGGCATACGCGGCCTGGAAAGGCGCAGCACAGCGCTCGGTCGATAATGCCATGATGCGCTATTTCATCGTCCACCTACACCGCCTGCTTGAACCGAACGGGCTGAAGCCGCTGCAGGTGGCACCATCACCGTGATGTCCGGTTGCGCGGGCAGGGCAGCCGCTACTCGCGGCGCAGGAGACCGTTGACCAACCTGTTGGCCCAACCGCGTGCCTTGAATGACCGGCTGATCTGATCGTGATCGTAGACGGTCTCGACCCAATCCCAGAACTCTATTCCGGTCTTCGCCTTGTCTTCGAGATAGCGCTGGAACACAGCATCGAGCACGCCCGTATCGGCGCTCCTGACATGACCGTAACGCAAGGATAGCTGCTTCTTGGCTTCCTCGATCGGCGCACCGTCGCGTTCGTGACGGACGATCGCGCTCATGAGCCCAGCGCGATCGGCTCCCGACTTGCAGTGCAGGAGAATGGGATACTCGACGCACCCAAGGATATTCTTCATTGCAAGAAGCTTTGCTCGCGTCGGAGGAGCCCGCGATTTCAACGTCAGATCCACAAGCGTGATGCCGTGGCGTGCGCACGCCTGCTGCTCGAGCCAGCGCGTCCCGAACGACTGCTCGCCGCGCAGATTGATGATGGTTTTAACGCCGCGGCGCGCCAGCCAACCGACATGGTGCGGCGCCGGCTGAGCCGAACGCCAGACATCCTGGGAAATGCGGTGCCGATTATTATAGGCGATCCGAGCAAGTCCGTAATCTACGAACAGCATTTCCGCATAGCAGAGAATCGGAGCAAACCTCGAATTCAGCCACCCTGGGGACGAATGCACGGCGCTCTTCAGCAGCGCGCCGCTTCTACGCCGTAGTCCACGTTTCGCTTGTTTGAGAAGGCTCGCCATCAGAGCCTTGCAGAATGACCGATTTTCAGCACTGAATGTATGCTCCTGCGAAGGAATCCACGCATTTGTTCGTTCACAGAAGACCCCGGCCCTTCTCGATTGAACTTGCTAGTTATTAGCTATAGCAACGACCCGCAAGGGGCTTGAACGCCTACCTATTTTGGCTTGAAAAGCTTTCACCTCAAAATTGCAAGGGCAGCCGCGCCGCATGGCCGAAACTAAGAAGACGCTCGTGCGGCTTGGCGGAAGCGCCCTTGCCAAATTCATTCGACTTGTCGACCGAACGTCCCATAGGATTTACGAGCCGGCCGATCTCCTCGACAAACTCGGGGATGCACATCCTTGCATCGTCGCCTGCTGGCACGGCCAATTCATGATGGTCGCGGGCCTGCGGCCCGAAAATATCAAAGTCGCCGCAATGATCGCGAAACATGGCGATGCGCAACTCATCGGCGAAGCCATGCTCGCGCTCGATGTTCAATTAATCCGTGGCGCGGGTGCTGGTTCCCGGCGTCGCGATCGCGGCGGCGCATCGGCGTTGCGCGCTTCGCTCGGCGCCCTGGCTGATGGCTATTCGCTGGTCATGACCGCAGATGTTCCACCTGGACCGGCACGCATCGCCGGAGCCGGCATCATCGCAATCGGCCGAATGTCGGGCCGGCCCATCGTCCCCGTGGCGGTTGCATCAAAGCATTTCGCGTCCTTCGACACGTGGAGCCGCCTGACGTTCAATCTGCCCTACTCGCGGCTCGCGTTCGTCACGGGCGAGCCCATCGAGATTCCAGCTCATGCCGACGCAGACGTACTCGAGTCCAAAAGACTCGAACTCGAAACGGCACTCAATGCCGTGACGACGAGAGCCTATGAGCTTGCGGGCGGCGATGTCGATCGTGCGACACCGCTCGAAGTTCTGGCCGCAGCGTCGCCGCCCGATCCCGGCCCGGCACTCAAGATCTATCGTGCAGGTACGTCCCTGCTGCGCCCCGCCGTGCCGGTCTTCCTCAACATGCGCGGCCGGCAAGGCAAAGAAGATGCGCCGCGCCGAGGCGAGCGTCTTGGTTTTGCAGGACGGCCGCGCCCCGAAGGTCAGGTCGTTTGGGTGCACGCGGCAAGCGTCGGCGAGACGAACGCCGTACTGCCGCTCATCGAACGCCTGCTTGCCGCCAATTCACACATCCACGTTCTGCTGACGACCGGAACCATCACGTCCGCGGACATCGCCGCACGCCGCCTTCCGGACCGCGCAGTCCACCAGTATGTGCCGCTGGACGTTCCGCAGTATGTCGCCCGCTTTCTCGATCATTGGAAGCCGACGATCGCGATCTTCACCGAGTCCGACATCTGGCCAAATCTCGTGCTGGGGGCGGCGGACCGAAACATTCCCCTCGTGCTCGTCAACGCACGCATGTCACCACGCAGCATCGATCGCTGGCGGCGCTTTGCTAGGTTCGGGCGACCGCTCTTCTCGCGCTTTGCCGCCATTCTCGCGCAAAACGAAGTCATCGGGCGGGCGATCAAACGCCTCGGCGCACCGAATGTCATTACCGCCGGTAACATCAAAATCGATTCTCCGCCGCCGCCGGTCGATGCGGCTGCACAAGCCGCACTCAGAGCCGCCATCGGAGAGCGTCCCGTGTTCCTCGCTGCGAGCACGCATCCGGGAGAAGATACCGTCATCGCTGCAGCGCATTCGCTGATGCGCCGCGATATCGAAGGACTTCTGACGATCATCGTGCCGCGCCATCCCGAGCGCGGCGGCGGCCTGGCGGCATCGCTCGGCGGTCTTGGCCTCAAGACGCAATTGCGCAGCCGTTCGCCCGACCCTTCGCCTGAAACCGAAATCTACATTGCCGATACGATCGGCGAACTCGGGACTTTTTACACGATCTCGAAAATTGCCCTGGTCGGCGGTTCCTTGATCGAGCACGGCGGCCAGAACCCGATCGAGGCCGTCCGCTTGGGCTCGTGCGTGCTGACCGGTCCCTATACGCACAATTTCAAAGATGCCTATCGTTCGCTGTTCCGTGAAGGCGGCGCTATCGAAGTCCGTTCATCCGACGACATCGCGCGGCATGTGACCAAGCTTTACGCCGACAAGCTGGCCGCCGATAACATGCGTGCCGGCGCCGATCGGGCACTCAAGTCATTGAGCGGTGCGCTCGAGAAAACTCTCGGCGCGGTGCAGCCGCTTCTCGAAAAGCAGAAGGTGTGACCCTTGCCCGGCCGAGAACCTCGATGGTGGTACGGCACCGGATCGCATTGGCAAGCGGCGTTTCTTTCTCCCGTTGGCTGTCTTGTCGGGGGCGTGGCTGCCGCACGACTTGGCAAAAAGCCTTCGTACCGCTCGCGCCTGCCGGTCATCTGCGTCGGAAACTTCACCGTCGGCGGATCAGGCAAGACGCCGCTGGCGTTGCTCGTGGCGCGGCTCGTTGCCAATGAAGGACGCGAGCCCTGGTTCCTGTCTCGCGGATATGGCGGACGGTTGCCGGGTCCGGTTCGGGTCGATGTCGCCGTTCATGGCAGCGTCGATGTCGGCGACGAGCCGCTGCTGCTCGCACGCCGCGCCCCGACCGTCGTTTCGCGCGATCGTCGCAAAGGCGCGGAAGCCATCGAGGCGATTGCTTCGGACAACGCCGCCATCATCATGGATGACGGACTGCAAAATCCGTCGCTCGCGAAGGACCTCACCATTGCGGTCGTTTCGGGTGATCGCGGTTTTGGAAACGAACGCGTGATCCCAGCCGGACCATTGCGGGCGCCGCTTTCGGCGCAGATCGGGCTCGCCGATGCGATCCTCGTGACTGGGCAAGCCAGCCAGGCAAATCGCTCGCTGCTCGATACATTGCGCGCGCTTACGCAGGTGCCGATCATTTCCGCCGCGACGCGAGCTTCGGAGGATGCGGCGCAGTTGCGCGGGCGTCGGGTCGTCGCCTACGCCGGCATCGCCAATCCTGAGCGCTTTTTCTCGATGCTCGAGCAGATCGGCGCCATCGTCGTCGAGCGGCGCGTATTTGCCGACCACCATGCGTTCAGCGAGAGCGAAGCACGCGATCTGGTCGATACCGCACGGCGAACGAGCGCCGATCTCGTGACGACGGAAAAAGACTTGGCGCGGCTCTCAGGTGTCATCGGAGCGGGCTCAAACCTGCGCGCGCGCTCAACGACGTTGAAAATCGAGACGGTCATCGAAGACGACGATCTCGCGATCCTCAAAACGAAAATTCGCGAGGTGATCAAAAATTAGGCTTGGTTCTCTTCTTGCGCCTTGAGTTCGAGATAGCGCTTCACGGAAATTTCGGCCGATGCGTAGGCCTCTTGGGCGTCGACGCTCCAATAGCGAAGATCGGCGAGCGAGATCGGCTGACCGGTTACGGCGCAGCGCACAAACTCGCCGGGTGATAGCACCTCGAACTCGCCATCCAGATAGCGGAGCTTTGCCTCGTTGCGGACGCCGAAGAATTTCTCAATACGATTCATTCTGTACCGATGTGCGACTTGGACAATTCATAATTTCATAAAGAGTGGATGCGTTCCGCGGGCGGATTCGATCAATTCGGCATGCATATTCTTTTTAGCTTACTTCGGGCGAGTTAAAAAAGAGAGCCCTGTCCTCCACGGGTACGGTTCTTTTGACGCGGCGGCTTGGCGCCGGACTGCTCCGCCCCGCCCATATCAGGCGTCGGCTCGCCGTCCGCAATAACCCCAATCCGGCCATCGGAAAATTGAACGGTGAGCGCGGCGCCGGCGGAAACGGATTGCGCTTGGCGAACCGCCACGCCCGCTTCGTCACGCACAAGTGCAAAGCCTCGCGACAAGACGCTTTGGTAGCCCAAGGACTTGAGCAGCGCGCTTTTACCATCAAGATCCCTGCGGCGCACGGCCACGCGATTGAGCAGGGCCTGCCCGGCACGGCGTTCCAGCGCCTCCAGCCTTTCGTGACATCTGGAATGCTTCTGAACAATCGGTGCAAGGTTCAGGCGGCCACTGATGCGCGCAAGCCGGGTGCCATGGGCGCGGGTATTGGCAAGAAGTGCTCTCGACAAGCGGCGGTCGACGGCGTCGAACCTTTGGCGCGGCAGGGCGATAAGATCCTGGAGCTTCGGCAGTCCGCGGGACGAGGCCTTGAGATGGGTTCTGATGTCTGCGAGGACGCGGCGAACGGCTGTCCGCTTGCGCAGCGTGAATTTTTCGAGCGTTTCGATCAGCTCGGAGTATTTCGGCACCGCCCACTCGGCGGCTTTCGTCGGCGTCGGGGCGCGCGCGTCCGCCACGAGATCGATCAGCGTCCAGTCCGTCTCGTGCCCCACGGCGGAGATCAACGGAATGCGGCTGTCGGCGGCCGCGCGCACGACGATCTCCTCGTTGAAGCTCCAGAGGTCTTCGAGGCTGCCGCCGCCGCGCGCCACGATCAGTACGTCGGGCCGCGGAATTTTTCCGCCTGCTTCCAGAGCATTGAAGCCGCGAATGGCGGCGGCGACTTCGGCGGCGCTGCCTTCGCCTTGTACGCGCACCGGCCAAAGCAGGACGCGCGTCGGAAAGCGTTCGTTGAAGCCGTGCAGCATATCGCGGATGACGGCACCCGTTGGTGACGTCACGATGCCGACCACCTTCGGCAGATACGGAAGCAGCTTCTTGCGTGTTTCCTCGAACAGGCCTTCGGCAGCGAATTTCCGCTTTCGCTCTTCGAGCAGCGCCATCAGCGCGCCGGCGCCGGCGGGCTCAAGCTGCTCGATGACAATCTGATACTTGGACGAGTTCGGGAACGTCGTGATCTTACCCTGAGCGACGACCTCCATGCCCTCCTCAGGCTTGAAACGCAGCCGCCCGAAAGTGCCCTTCCAAACGACCGCTTCGATCTTCGCGCGGTCGTCCTTCAGCGCGAAATAGCAATGGCCGGAGGCGTGCGGTCCGCGATAGCCGGAAATCTCGCCGCGCAACCGGACGTAGCCGAATCCTTCCTCGAGGGCCCGCTTGATGGCGCCCGAAAGCTCAGAGACCGAGAATTCCGGCGCATTGGCGCCGGGGCGGGCTTCGTTGGCATAGGGTGTTGAAGTCAATTGTCTGCCGTCTTGTCTGTTTCCGGTTCGATGATACACCAGGGCCCGAATTGCAACAGGGCGACCTGATGAACGTCTTACTTATCGGCTCGGGCGGCCGTGAACATGCGCTTGCCTGGGCTTTGAGCGCCAGCCCTTTGCTCGGCAAACTCTTTTGTGCCCCCGGAAACGCAGGGATTGCGGAAATCGCCGAATGCGTTCGGCTCGATCCCGCCGACCACGATGCAGTCATCCGGTTCTGCCGCGATCATAGCATCGAGCTGGTCGTCATCGGGCCCGAGGCGCCGCTTGTCGGCGGCCTCGGCGATGCGCTCGGGACAGCTGGCATCCGTTATTTCGGACCGACGAAAGCGGCAGCCCGGCTCGAAGGCTCGAAGGGCTTCACCAAGGACCTCTGTCGCGAGGCGAATATCCCGACCGCCGCATATGGTCGTTTCACCGATGCCGAGGCTGCCAAGGCTTATCTCGCCTCGCAAGATTTACCCATCGTCATCAAGGCCGACGGGCTCGCCGCCGGAAAGGGCGTCGTCATCGCAACGACGCGCGCCGAAGCAGAGGCCGCCATCGACGCGTGCTTCTCCGGCGCGTTCGGCGCGGCTGGAAGCGAGGTCGTCGTCGAGGAATTTCTCGAGGGCGAGGAAGCGAGCTTCTTTGCGCTTTGCGACGGCACGGCTGCGCTGGCGCTCGCATCGGCGCAGGATCACAAGCGCGTCGGCGACGGCGATACCGGTCCGAATACGGGCGGCATGGGCGCATATTCGCCTGCTCCGGTCATGACGCAGGACATCACGGACCGTGTGATGCGCGAGATCATCATGCCGACCGTCACGACGATGGCCAAACGCGGGACGCCGTTCAAGGGCGTGCTGTTCGCGGGGCTGATGATCACGACATCCGGGCCGAAGCTCATCGAATACAACGTGCGCTTCGGCGATCCCGAGACGCAGGTGCTGATGATGCGCCTCAAATCAGATCTGCTCGCCGCCCTTCTCGCCACGGCGGACGGCGTTCTCAAAGACTTCGACCTGCGCTGGAGCGACGATACCGCGCTGACGGTCGTCATGGCGGCCAACGGCTATCCCGGCACGCCCGTCAAAGGGACTGAGATCAAAGCCCTTGAAGCTGCCAAGCTCGTGCCCAATGTGGAGATCTTTCACGCGGGAACGCGCCGTGATGGCGAGCACCTTCTTGCCGACGGCGGCCGTGTGCTAAACGTAACCGGTCGCGGCCGAACCGCCGCCGATGCGCGCGACGCCGCCTATGCCGCCATCGCAAAAATCGATTGGCCGGGCGGGTTCTATCGCAAGGATATCGGCTGGCGGGCCCTGCAGAGACGCGACTGAAGTTATCGCGGGAAACTTTCGTTGGAGCGGACATCGGATGGACAAGCCCATGACCGCCGGAACGTCCCCAGCCCTGGCGATTCACGGGAAACAATTGATCCGCACGCCGAGGATCGGCTTGGCGCTCGGCGGCGGCGGTGCGCGGGGTCTCGCCCATATCGCGATGCTCGAAGCGTTCGACGAATTGGGCATCCGGCCGAGCATTATCGCGGGAACTTCGATCGGGGCGCTTTACGGCGCGGCCTATGCATCGGGCATATCGGGCAAAGACCTGCGCGATCACACGCGATTCATCCTGGCGCAGCGCTTCGGCCTGATCCGCGATCTTTTTATTGCGACGGCGCAGCCTTTTTCGCGGGTCATCGGCGTCTTCGGCCGTCGCAACGCCATACTCGATCCGATCACGGTGCTCGACGTCGTCTTGCCGAAGAATGTGAAAAGCGATCTCGCTCAATGCGAAATTCCGATCAAGATCGTCGCGTCCGATTTCTACGACCAGGAGCCCAAGGTCTTCACGGAAGGTCCATTGCGGACAGCCGTAGCGGCGAGCATGGCGCTGCCTGTCATCTTCCAGCCTGTCATGGATGGCGGGCGGGCGTTGATCGACGGCGGATTGACCAATCCGTTGCCGTTCGATCTCGTCATGGGGGAAGCCGATATCGTCGTCGCGATCGACGTCTCGGGCGTGCCTAAACCGAATTCGAAGCGTCCAGATCCGACAGCATTCGAGGCTCTGTTCTCCAGCGCCTTTCTGTTCGAGCGCACGATCATCAAGGAAAAGCTGAAATCGGCGCAGCCCGACATTCTGATCAGCGCCGGAACGAGCCACTATCAGGTACTCGACTTCCTGAAGTTCGACGACATTCTAGCGGCAGCCGCGCCTGCCAAGGAGAAGCTGAAGCAGCAGCTGACGCGCGTGCTTTCCGTCGAGACGCTGCCTGAGCTCACGGCGCCGAACGTCCCGCCGAGCGACGGCATCGAGACGCCGAAGCGCAAGCGCCGCGGATTACTTTCGCGGGCTCGCAAGGATCGGAGGCCGCAGTAGGGACTTCTCCCTCTGCCCATCCTTACGGGGAGAGGAAAGAGTCGTTCACCCTTCGCGGCGGGCGGCGAAGAAGGATTTGAGCAGCGCACCGGCCTCGGCTTCCGCAAGCCCGGGGTAGACTTCAGGAACATGGTGGCAGGTCGGCTGGCTGAAGACGCGGGCCCCGTGCTCGACACCGCCGCCTTTCGGATCGCCCGCTCCGTAATAGAGCCGCCGGATGCGCGCGAACGAGATCGCCGCCGCACACATCGGGCATGGCTCAAGCGTCACGTAGAGATCGCAATCGACGAGGCGTTCATCCCCCAATGCTGTGCAGGCGGTGCGAATCGCCAGCATTTCGGCATGTGCCGTCGGATCGTTAAGTTCGCGCGTCCGGTTTCCGGCTACGGCGAGGATATCGCCCGCGGGCGACACAATGACCGCGCCGACCGGCACCTCGCCGCGTGCCGCTGCCGCCCGCGCCTCACTGAGCGCAAGCGGCATATGGCTTCGCGGGCCGGTCGATGTCATAAGCTCGCGTTCTTCGCTCACATCGAATCCATCGAAATGGCCAAACCAATCACTTCCAATACCGCCGAAACACGCGACGGCCCCATGCGCATCGCCAAGGCGATGGCGCGCGCCGGGCTTTGCTCACGCCGCGAGGCCGAACGCTGGATCGCCGACGGCCGCGTCAGCGTCAACGGCAAGCTGCTCAAGACGCCGGCATGCGAGGTAGGCCCGAGCGACAAAGTCATTGTCGACGGCAAGCCGCTGCCGGCGGCAGGAACGCCGCAGCTCTGGCGCTATCACAAGCCGAAGGGCGTCGTCACCACCCATTCCGACCCGCAGGGGCGTCCGACCGTCTTCGAAAAGCTGCCGCCGGAGATGCCGCGCGTGATTTCAGTCGGCCGTCTCGACTTCAATACGGAAGGACTGCTGCTGCTGACAAACGACGGCGCGCTGGCGCGGCATCTGGAGCTTCCGGCCAACGGCTGGGTGCGGCGCTACCGCGTGCGTGCGAAGGGCCGCGTCACGCCCGCCGATCTCACCAAGCTGAAGGACGGCGTCGAGGTCGACGGCGTCCACTATGGGCCGATCGAAGCCTCGGTCGATAGCGTGCAGGGCGCGAACTCGTGGCTGTCGATCTCGATCCGCGAAGGCAAAAACCGCGAAGTTCGCAATGTGCTCGCGCATCTCGGGCTCGTCGTGAATCGTCTGATCCGCGTTTCGTTCGGGCCGTTTCAACTGCTCGATCTCGAACCTGGCGCGATCGAAGCCGTGCGCCGCCGTGTGCTTGTCGCGCAGCTCGGGCCGAAAGCTGCCGCGAGCCTCGGACTCTCCGAGAGCCAAGCCGAGCGCAAAGAACGCCACGCGCGAGGCAAGGCGGCGAGGGGGAGCGACGACGCATGAGGATCGTTGCCGGGAGGTTCCGCGGTCGCGCCCTCGTCGCGCCCGAGGATATGAGCATTCGCCCGACGTCGGACCGCGTGCGCGAAAGCGTGTTCAATATCCTGATGCACAGCATCGAGGATTTCACGCTCGACGGTGCGCGGGTCATCGACCTTTTTGCCGGAACTGGCGCGCTCGGCATCGAGGCTGTGTCGCGCGGCGCTGCTTTCTGTCTTTTCGTCGAAGAGTCCGCGGAGGCGCGCGCGCTGATCCGGCGCAATGTCGAAGCTCTCGGCCTTACCGGCGAAACGCGCATTTTCCGCCGCAACGCGACCGACCTCGGACCGGCCGGAAATATGGAGCCCTACGGACTCGCATTTCTCGATCCGCCCTATGGCAAAGGATTGGGTGAAAAAGCACTCGCGTGCCTTGCCGAGGGGAACTGGCTGAAACCCGGCGCGGTTTGCGTCCTAGAGGAAAAAGCCGGGACGCCTGTCGCGCTTCCGCCGCGCTTCGAACAGCTCGACGCGCGGAGCTGGGGCGAGACGGAAGTCCGGTTTTTGCGCGTCCGTTAACTCCAGAAACCGGGAGCTAAGCCGCTGGCGCCCCTGCGGCATTTGAAGCCCGCTAATCAAAACTGGTTAAATTTCGCAATCCGTTTGGCCTATCGCAAACAAGCCATTTCCAATCCATTTCTATCCTACTTGCGAATTTAGGGCGTGATCGGATGATAGGACATGGTCTGGCTGCCGAGCGAAATCTGGGCTCATAGGCGCTTCAGCGGGCTTCCGTCCGCCGTCGCCGGTGATGCTGCATTTCGCGTTTTCTGCACACCGTCCATTTCCGAGCGGCGCGCCCCGAACCATCGCCAGCTTATCGAGCGGGCGCGCTACCATCTGCGAAATGCGCGCTGGCAGCGGATTGCTACTCCGGTCGGAGATATCCAAACCTACATATTCGAGCCTGACCGTCAGATCACGCCGGGCATCGTTCTCATCATGCATGGATGGACGGGCGAATCCTCGTTCATGACGGCGATCGCCGAAGCTGTTCGAAGGAGCGGTTTCCGCGTCGGCTTGTTCGATTTACCTGCACATGGCCTGAGCAGCGGCCGCTCGACGAACCTCATCGATTGCGCGCGTGCAACGGTTTGGGTTGCCGAGCAGCTGGGCCCTATCCACGCGCTCGTGACGCATTCGTTCGGCGGGTTGATCTCGCTCGTCGCCGCGGAGGGCCATGCGCCGATGCCGGGTAAATTGTCGGCGAAGCACATCGCTCTCATCGCGAGCCCGAACCGGCTCACGGATATGACGGACCATTTCTCGCGCCACTGGAAGCTTGATAACGCCGGCCGCCAAGCCTTCGAGCATCGGCTGGAACGTATCGGCGGACGGCCGCTCGATTGTTTCGCAGCCGTGAAACTGCTGCCCGCGAGCGGCCTTCGCGGGCTTGTCATTCACGCGCCAGACGACATCGACGTGCCGTTCCGCTGCGCCGAGGAGATCGCTGCAGGCGTGCCGGACATGGAACTCCATTCCTTCACTGGACTTGGTCACCGCAACATTCTTTTTGCATCGCCCGCCACAAGGGTCATTACGTCGTACCTGAAGGGGACGGTGCAGCCTGCGGAGAGCCGCGCGTATCAGCCCGGAGCTTCGAATGCGCGGGCGGCGAGCATGTCTGCGTAATCGCGGATGCTGCGAGGCCACTCCGCAATAAGCTTCTCGAACCGCTTTCGGTCTTTCGCGAAAAGAGCCCGTGTCGCTTCTTCAAAGCCCGGTAAGTTCCCCGCCATCGCCGACATGAACCGGTAAGCACATTCCTGCGCGTCGCGTGAGTCCGCAGCGCTTGGGTTCGCGCGCCGCGCCTCCTCGACGAGCTTACGCAACGTCACCGATGCACCGCCCGGCTGCTTCGCCAGCCATTCCCAATGGCGTGGCAGCAGCGTCACCTCACGCGCAACGACGCCGAGCTTTGGACGTCCGGGGCCGCGCGTTTCACCGCCGCCCGACCTTGGGCTTTCAGCGCGCTCTCTCAGATCGAGGTCGACCTGCGCGCCCGTCGCGTCATCGAAGATCAGGATTGTCGCGTCAGGCTGATCCGACAGACGCGCGTTGATCGCCGCGACCAGCTCCGTCCGGGACCCGGCTGCCAAGCGGCGGTCGCCGTCAAAGGCTGTAAATCTGGTTTCGTTGTCCATGGGCTGCTCCAGCGTCTATCTGGAGCGTATTTACCCGGGTAAAATATAGATTGCAATATATCCGGGTAAAATTATTTCCGGGCTGAGTTCAGCGGGCGGCTATGTCCGCTCAGCCCGTAATACAGGACGTAGAGGTAGCTCGGCACGGCGAGAACGAGATAGGCGAGTTGGAAGTCGATGTGCCGCTTTAAGAGAGCGAAAGCGTAGGGCATCAACGCGCCCCCGACGACGCCCATGATCAACAGCGCCGAGCCAGTCTCGGTGTGGCGGCCGAGATCCCGAATGGCCAGCGGGAAGATCGCCGGCCACATCATCGCGTTGGCAAAGCCGAGACTGGCGATGAAGCCGACCGAGACGTAGCCGCTCGTGAGGTACGCTCCGAGCGTCAACGCAACGCCGAGCGTTGCGGAGATCGCGAGGTAGCCCTGCTGCGAGACGAACTTCGGGATCAGCAACAGGCCGGCGACGTAGCCGACGAGCATCGCGAACAGCGTGTAGGACGTGAACAGACGTGTCGCGCTGAGCGGGAGATCGAATCCGGCGCCATAGATGCCGATCGCATCGCCCGCCATCACCTCAAGGCCGACATAGAGAAACAGACAAAGTACACCCAGCCAGAGATGCGGAAAGCGGAAGATCCGCCAGACTTCCGAGTATCGATCCGTGGCGTTCACTTCCGCGCTTTCCAGTCGGACATCCGGCAAGCCGGATCGCGCGATCCAAACAGCTAGCGCCGCAAGCAGCACCGCCATGATCATGTAGGGCCCATGCACGTGCGCTGCGAAGGTATCGAGCAGCGCCTCGCGGGCCGCCGGCGTCGTCGCTGCTTTGACCCGTGCATCGAAATGATCGAGACCCTGCAAGACAAGCGCGCCGAATACGAGCGGCGCCAGGAAGCCAGCGAACTTGTTGCAAATACCCATGAACGCGATGCGCCGCGCAGCGCTTTCGCTTGGTCCCAGGATGCAGACGTAAGGATTGGACGCCGTCTGCAGCAGCGACAGTCCGGCGCCGATTACGAAAAGGCCGGTGAGCGTGCCCGGGTATTGCCGCGCTGTCGTGAAATGGCCGAAGACGACCGCGCCCGCGGCCATGATGAAAAGTCCGAGCGCCATACCTTTCTTCATCCCCGTCCGGCGCAACACGGCTGACGAGGGCAGCGCCAGGAAGAAGTACGAAAGGTAGAACGCCATCGGAACGAGGAAGGCGTTCACGTCGTCGAGGTCGAATGCGAGCTTGACGAACGTGATCAGCGGGCCGTTCAACCACGTCACAAATCCGAAGATGAAAAACAGCACGCCAATCGTGAGGACGGGGCCGAGGTGCCTGCTTTCGATGTCGTGGGCGGCGGCGGGAAAGGTCACGGCGAAGCGGGCCTTTCCGAGTTGCCGGGTCGGAATTTATGACAACCCTCTGACCTCAGCCGGCAACCGCGGAACGGCGAGTCCATCAATAAAATCAGTGGGGTTCTGTGCATGCCGTTTTCGGCCCCGAGTCGATCGCCGTTGAAGCTTACGACAACTGCGACATCGCTGCACCTCCGCCCTGCCATCACAGCATGGGGAGTCTCGGCCCAAACCCCTTTGATTTGGCGTTTTTTTGTACTATGTCGATCATATGAAAAGGTGACTTGACGAAAGTGTACTTTTTCGCGCAACTACTGCCTGACTAACCCTTACGGGTGTCCGATGCCGGGGCCTTGAACCCCGATTGATTGGAGCCGAACGTGATTATCTGCTCGTGCGCCGTTATCTCTGACAGAGATATCGAGCTTGCAGTTTCGGAAATTATGAGCGCGAGCCCCGGGCTTCTGCCGACTCCAGGCGTCGTTTTCCGTCACCTCAACAAGAAAATGAGCTGCTGCCGGTGCGCACCCGTGACAGTAGCGGCGATCTATACCGCGATGGACCGGCTCGAGCAGAATACCGGTGTCTGCCCCTTTGCGCTGGCTGAGGCGCGCGCCAAGCTCATTCGCATCGAGGAACGCCGCGAGCGGCGCGAGCGCCGCCTCAATGACGCCTACGCCAGCCGCAAGCCCTCTTCGACGCGCGCCGCATAGGGCCGAGAAACGCGGAAATTCCACAGGCTGCGATGCAGTTCGCGGCGGACGGTTTTTTCTATTCCAATCACATCGCTACCTAGTTTAGAATGTTTCTGGTTTAAGCCAGAGCAGTGGCATATTTCGGTTTGGAGCGGCGCATGAAGGGCAACAAAGACGTTATCACCCGTCTCAACGAGGCATTGAAGCTCGAGCTTGGCGCCATCAACCAGTATTGGTTGCATTTCCGCCTTCTGGACAACTGGGGATACAAGAAGCTCGCGAAAAAGGAGCGGAAAGAGTCGATTGAGGAGATGCATCACGCCGACCGGCTCGTCGATCGCATCATCTTCCTAGACGGGCATCCCAACCTGCAGCACGTCGCGCCGCTGATGATCGGCGAGAACATCAAAGAAGTTCTCGAATGCGATCTGAAGGGCGAGAACATCGCCCGCGACCATTACAAGAAATCTCGTGAGATCTGCCGCGATCACGGCGACTACGTCACGATGATGCTCTTTGAGGAACTTCTCAAGGACGAGGAAGGCCACATCGACTTCCTCGAAACGCAGCTCGATCTTCTGAACAAGATCGGCGTCGAGAACTACGGCCAGCTCAATGCCGAAAGCGCCGACGACGGCGACGATCACTGATTAGCGGGTGCTTGCGACTGTGCTCCGTGGAGCTGGCTGCAAGCGCCTAACGCCTTCCGAACAGCCGTTCGATGTCCGATAGCTTGAGCGCGACGTAGGTCGGGCGGCCGTGGTTGCACTGGCCGGAATAGGGCGTCGCCTCCATCTGGCGCAGCAGCGCGTTCATTTCCTCAACTGTCAAACGCCGTCCCGAGCGCACACTTCCGTGGCACGCCATCCGCGACGCAATCGCTTCGAGGCGGTCTTTCAGCGCTCGCGCGGTTCCATCGGCGCGGAGCTCGGCGGCGAGATCCTTCACCAATCCATCGATATCGGTATCGCCGAGCAGCGCAGGTGTCTCGCGAACGGCGACGGCGCCTTCTCCGAAGCCTTCGAGGACCAGCCCAAGCTCGGCAAGCTCGTCGGCGCGGCTTTGCAAGAGCTCCGCATCGTCGGCATCGAGCGTGACGATCGCCGGGATGAGCAGTCCTTGCGTCGCCACCCCGCCGTTGAGGAGCGCGGCCTTGAGCTTTTCGTAAACCAGCCGTTCGTGTGCGGCATGCTGATCGACGATGACGAGGCCGTCGCGCGTCTGCGCCACGATGTAGTTCTCATGCACCTGAGCACGGACTGCGCCGAGCGGCTTGTCGATTGATTGCTCGACCTTGCCCTCGTCGGGCATGCGCATATCGGCGCTTGGCATATCGATGGCCGCGAACGGCGCGGACGGGGACTCTGCGAACGCAACTGCCTGTGGCGGCGTCGCAGGCGGCGCGCTTGGAAATACGCCGGCAGCGAAGCTCTCAACCGTCAGAACGCCGCCCTGCGCCGAAGCCCGGTGGCCCGCGGCCTCCAACGCCTGACGCATCGCGCCGATCATCAGGCCACGCACACGGCCCGCGTCACGAAACCGGACTTCTGCTTTCGCCGGGTGCACGTTCACGTCGACATCGGGCGGCGCGACGTCAAGAAACAGCGCCAGCAGCGGAGAGCGTCCGCGCGGGATCAAATCGCCATAGGCGGCGCGGATCGCGCCGATCAGCAGCTTGTCCTTCACCGAACGGCCGTTGACGAACAGGAACTGCTGCATGCTGTCCGGCCGGTGCAGTGTCGGCAGACCGATGAAGCCGAAAACGCGCATCGGTCCGAGCGCGCCGCTCCCCCCGCCCGAGACTTCGAGCGCATCTGCCATGAACTCACGGCCCATGACCGCGCCGACACGTTCGAGCCACGCCGAGGACGAGCGCTCGCCACGCGGATAGACGACGGGCCGTTTCTCACCCGTCTGCAGCGTGAAGCCGATCTCGGGGTGCGCCATCGCGAGCCGGCGAACCACGTCGGTGACGGCCATCGTCTCGGCGCGCTCCGACTTCAGGAACTTGAGACGTGCGGGCGTCGCGGAAAAAAGATCGCGAACTTCAACCACGGTTCCTGGGTTGACGGCCGCAGGCTTGACTCGCTCCTTCGCGCCACGGACGACGCGAATTGCAAATCCCTGATCGGCAACACGCACGCGGGACCGGATTTCAAGTTCCGCAATCGACCCGATCGACGGCAGCGCTTCGCCGCGGAAGCCGAGCGAGCGGATATCGAAAAGGTCTTCTTCGTCGAGCTTCGAGGTGGCGTGACGCTCGACAGCGAGCGAGAGATCGTCCGCGCCCATACCGCAGCCGTCGTCGGTGGCACGGATCAGCGACAACCCGCCTTCCGTGACGACGATTTCGATCTGGGTCGCGCCGGAATCGATGGCGTTCTCGACGAGTTCCTTGACGACGCTCGCCGGGCGCTCGATCACCTCGCCCGCCGCGATGCGGTTGACCGTCTCGGGGCTAAGCTGGCGGATCGCCACGGCGACCGTCTCCTCGTTTCAAAAGCGCTTCAAGCGCCTTTGGCGAGGCGCTCCTTGGTCAGGACTTTTGCAAGCTCGACGGCGGGCTGATCGAACGGATCGACGCCCAGCAGGCGGCCTGCGAGAATCGTCTCGATCATAAAGTGCATCAGCAGCGCGCCGAGCGCTTTTTCATCAAGTTTTGCAAGGTCGATTGTGCGCACCGGCCGCCCCGCGCGGGCCAACGCCTCGGGTACCGCGTGCGCCTGCGCGGCCACGATGTCGCCAATGGTGTGGCCGCCGAGCATATCGGCGCCGGAAAGCTTCGCGAGGTCGGGATCGACCTTCGGACCGACGCCTTCGCTCGCGACGCGGACGATGGTCAAATAGTGCTCACGCGGACCATCCATGAAAAGCTGCAATTGGCTGTGCTGGTCGAGCGGCCCGAGCGCGCCGATCGGCGTCGTCCCCTCGCCGCCCTTACCGAGACTTTCCGCCCAGAGTTGCACGAACCAGGCGGCGAGACGGCCGAGCCGGTCGGCATAAGGCATCATGACGAGCGTTTTGATGCCTTTTTCCTTCGACAGCGCGACGGCCATGGCCGCACCGACGGCGGGCGTGAAATCTTCGGGCTTGTTGGATGCGAGAAGCGCATCGACGACGGATTTTGCTCCAGCGCGGATCGCCCGCGCGTCGAGTCCACGTGCAATGGCGGGCATCAGCCCGACGTTCGTCAAACAGGAGAAGCGGCCGCCGATACCCGTGTGATGCTCGAGCATCGGAATGTTGAATTTCGCAAACAGCGTCCGGAGGCCGTTCGCCTTGCCGGGCTTCTCAGGCTCCGTGATGCCGAGAAAAAGTTTCGGGATCTGCGCTTCGAGGCCCGCCGCTTTGACCGCCGAAATCGTCGCGATGGCCTGAGCCAGCGTCTCGGCCGTCCCGCCCGATTTCGATGTCACGATGAAACGCGTCTCAGCGAGGTTGAGCGTATTCAGAACGCTTGCGAGCGTTTCGCCATCGAGGTTGTCGTAAAAGCGCGTGCGCGGCCGCGACTTCTGACCTTCGGTCGCGACGCCCGGAATTTTCCAACCTGCAATCTGCGCCAGCGTCTGGCCGCCGAGGCTCGATCCGCCCGTGCCGAAAAACACGAGCGTCTGGGCACCCTCGCTCAGACGCGAAAGCGCCGCTTCGGCGGCATCAATGTCTGCCGTATCCTCAGCGATGCGCAGCAGCGCCAAACAATTGTTGCGATAATCGTCTTTCAGCGCTGCGACGTGCGGTTCAACGCGCGACAACCATGATGCGAAAGCCGATGGCGCGAGGCCGTGCTCGCCTATTGTCGCTTCGAGACATCCGCCGATGTTCTGGTGGAATTTATTTGCGTCGTGGTGTCCGTCCTGCATGGCGCTACAAACGCTCCCGGCTGAAAACGGGTTCCCGCGTAGCCCATTTCAGACGCGCGGCCAAGAGCGCGGAAGGCCCCACCAAATTCTTCGATGGAGCCTTAGGCGGAGCCTTGATTCAACCGCGTGTCGGCGCTGGAACGCGGCTCTGCGCAGCCGGAATCTCCGACTTCAGCCCTGCCGGCTTACCGACGACCGTGACGATGAGATCATCCGGTTTCAAGAGACGAGCGGCGACGCGCTTGGCATCGGCCAGCGTCACAGCTTCGATCATCTTGTTGCGGTTCTCGACATAGTCGGGGCCGAAGCCTTCCTGCATCAACCCCAGGAGCTGCGATGCAATCTTTGAGTTCGTATCGAAGCGTAGCGCATAGGAACCAGTGAGATACGATTTGGCGGCGTCGAGATCGGCTTCAGTCGGTCCGTTCTCCGCCATCTTCTTCATCTCGTTGCGGATGATGTCGAGGCTTTGCGACATCGATGCGTTCTTGGTCGCGACGCTGCCGACGAGGATCGACGTATATCTGTCCGGCTGGATGTAGGTATAGACCGAATAGGCAAGGCCGCGCTTCTCGCGCACCTCTTCCATCAGCTTGGCGGAAAAACCGCCGCCGCCGAGGATGTGGTTGACGACGAAAGCGGCGATGAAATCCGGGTCCTTGCGAGGCATGGCGCCCAGGCCGAAAACAGCGACCGACTGAGGAACACCCATATCGATGACGCGCTGACTGCCACCCGTCGCCGGCTGTATCTTGGCAACCGGGAACAGATCGGCCTTGGCCGGAAGACCGCCAAACACATCGTCGATGAGTTTGCCAAGCTCGGCAGGCGTGATGTCGCCGACAGCGACAACTTTCAGATTATCCCGCGCGAAGATGCGCTTGTGGTAGGCGACGAGGTCGTCGCGCCCGATTTTCGAGACGGTGTCTACCGTGCCGCTTGAAGGGCGCGCGTAAGGATGACCTGCGAAAGCCTGCGCATACCATTCGCGCATCGCAACCTTGCCCGGGTCCTTATCGGCATAAATGAGATTGGCGATCAGCTGCTGGCGGATGCGTGCGACGGCATCGTCATCGAAGCGCGGTTTCTGCACCGAGAGCTTCAAAAGCTCGACAGCCTTGTCGCGATTGGCAGTCAACGTCTCGAACGAACCGTAGAGAGAGTCCTTGGTATCGTCGTAGCTCATGCGCATGGAGATATCTTCCATGCGCTCCTGATACTCTTCCGATTTCAGATCGCCCGCACCTTCATCCATCATCGCGGTGATGAAGTTCGCGACGCCCGCCTTGCCCTCGGGATCCTGGCTGTTACCGCCGTCGAAGGCGTATCTCAGCGAAATGAGAGGAACGCTGTGCTCTTCAACGAGCCAAGCATGGATGCCGCCCGGCGATGTGATCTGCTGAATGTTCATTGCTGCTGCCGGATGGCTGAAGGACAGAAGGAAAAAGGGCGTCAACATCGCCAACGCTGCAACGACGTTACGACGTGCCACGGTTCGAGCGACCGTAGCAATCCCGCGAGGGAGGGTCTGCATCAAAGTCACCTCAATTCGCCGTTTGCGGAGGGGGGCGGCACGTCGTCCGCCTGTGCGACGCCACTTTGATCGGGCGTCAGATAACCCGTCACCGACGCCTTGAGATTCAAGTATTCGCCCGCGACCTTCTTCACATCGTCGGCCGTTACTTTGGAAATGGCCTCGGGCCAGCCCTCGACATCAGCGACGGTGCGTCCGATCGCGAGGTTCCATCCGTAGCGGCGCGCCAAGGTCGCCTGATTGTCGCTCTCGTAAATGTAGTCCGCGAGATAGCTGCGCTTTGCGCGCGCAAGCTCGGCGTCGGTCACACCGTTTTTCACGACGTCTGCGAGAACATCGTCGATTGCGGCTTCGACTTTCGGCAGCGGGACGCCGTCGGCGGCAACGGCGTAAAGCGAGATGGTGCCGCTATCGAGGCTGGAGCCGGAATAATCGCCGCCGGCGCTTGTCGCGAGTTTCGATTCGACGACGAGCTTTTTATAGATGCGGCTGGTGGTGCCTGAGCCTGTGATCTTCATCAGCAGATCGAGGGCCTCGGCCTCACCGGGCTTCGCCGTGACGTAACTCGGCGCGAGATAGTAGCGCTGCATCGAGTAGTTACCGGCGCGCGGATCTTTCAGCTCAAGGCGGCGCGCTGCTATCGGCGGCGGCTCGCTCGGGCGATGGCGGACCGCCGCGATATCGGGATTAGCCGGTATCTTGCCGTAGGTTTCCTCGGCGAGCTTCTTGACCTCGTCCGCCGTAACGTCACCCGAAACGACGAGGATGGCATTATTCGGCGCATAGTAGTGCTTATAGAACGTCAGGGCATCCTGCCGCGAGAGCTGCTGCATTTCGTGATACCAGCCGATGACCGGCGTGCCGTAGGGATCGTTCAGGTACAGCGCGGCATTCATCTGCTCGTCGAGCAGCGCGGACGGATTGTTGTCGATACGCGAGCGGCGCTCTTCCAGGATAACGTTGCGCTCGGTCAGCACTTCCTTTTCGTCGAGACGGAGATTGACCATGCGGTCGGCTTCCATCTCCATCATCTTGCCGAGGCGATCCTTGGCAACGTGCTGGAAGTAGGCCGTCGTATCGTGGCCGGTGAAGGCGTTGTCCTGGCCGCCAAGTCGGCTCACGATTTTCGAAAACTCGCCGACGGGGATCTTGTCGGTCGACTTGAACATCAGATGCTCGAGGAAATGTGCGATGCCCGACTTGCCGCGCACCTCGTCGGCGGAGCCAACACGATACCAGACCATGTGCGTCACGACGGGCGAGCGATGGTCGGGAATGACGACGACATCCATGCCGTTGGCGAGCTTGAATTCGGTCGCGCGGGTGGCGGAGTCGGCGGCAAAGGCTTCAGGTGTCAATGCGAGCATGGAGAGCGCCAGAATGGTTAAGAAGCGGAACCGGGTGAACGTCACAAGACGCATATCGTGGGTCCTTCGACGGTAAGCAACATCACGTGGGCTGCCTACCTTTTTCGGATGATAGCGAAGTCCCCACGCGCGGGGACAACTTTTTCGCGAAGTGCGTTCGGATGGATGCAACGGCAGCGCGCGAAAACCGGGCCAATGAGCGTGATGAGCGGTGTAAAAGTCAAATGACAAGGCGTTCATCTCGGCGCGAGCAAGATGCGGACCGATCAGGCCTTTTTATTCAGACCAAGAAATTTCTGATGGCGGCACGCCGACGCTATTGCGTTTGCGTATCGTCGTCGCCGTCATCCCCTTTACCCGAGGCCATCCATT
The DNA here is from genome assembly GCA_035547255.1 of Hyphomicrobium sp. Taxonomy (GTDB): domain Bacteria; phylum Pseudomonadota; class Alphaproteobacteria; order Rhizobiales; family Hyphomicrobiaceae; genus Hyphomicrobium_B. The sequence continues at coordinate 2,191 of DASZVX010000084.1, read as the reverse complement.
TCTTCACGCCTGTGAAGATCGACGGATGGCACGAGCCAAGCGGACCTGAAGCAGCCTCTGCGGTGTCGTCACCCCGCGCTTTCGCGTCCTCGTAATTGACCTTGCAGTAGGCATCCTGCTGCTTTTGAAGGTCAGCTTGTGACACGCGCTTCTTGGCGTCCGCATCTTGGATACCAGCGATCGCCGGCTGATCGACCTTGCCACTTCCAGGCGGGGGCAGCGACTCGAGGCCCGGCGGCACGACAAGCGGTTGACGAACCGCCATTTTCGGCTCCGTCGGCTTGGCGGCCTCGCCGCTGAGCCCGACGACATCGAAGATCTTTCCATTCAGCTGAACGCCGTCATAGCCGCAGCCCGAAACCGCAAGCACAGCCGCGCCGAAAGGCACAAGCAGCAATGCTTTTGCGTATGATTTCAAAGGCATACAGATCCCCGTCCCCCAACGGCCGCGACCGCCCAATATGCGGCAGTATCCCAAAATTTGCGGCGCTAATGCGACTCGCCCCAGAATGACTCATACAACAAGGCCATGACGCCAGCAACGATTGCCACGTCGGCGATGTTGAAGACGTACCAGTAGTAGCCATAGGCGTGCAGTGAGAAGAAGTCCGCGACCCCGCCGAGGCGGAGCCGGTCGATGGCATTGCCGATAGCGCCGCCGATAATCAATCCGAGGCCGATCGCCATCAGACGGCTGGCGCCCGAGCGATTGAGCCACAGCCAGAGACACACACTCGCGAACACGGCGAATGCCGTCAGGAGGTATTGGCCGAGCACGCTTTCCTGATTGAACAGCGAATAGCTGATGCCGATGTTTTTCACGTAGGTGATGTCAAAGAACGAAAAGATCTGGACGCGGCCTTTGCTCTCGATGTCGTACACCGACAGCATCCACCATTTGTGGAACTGATCGACGGCGACAGTCGCGACGATGATGGCGAAGGCCAGCGGCGCCGTCCGGCCCCAGAGAAAACTGCGTCCCCGCGCTTGCGGAACAGGCTCGACGTTCATGATGCTGCTCCGTGTTGGCACCTACTGCATCCCCGCTCCCCGGATATGGAGGCGAAGAATAAGGAGAACCCCAAGCGGCGAAAGTATGAGGCAATCACCATCACGCCACTGCCTGCGCATCGATTTCGCGAATGGCGGCGGCATCGCGTGCGGAAAGGTCAGGGTATGCCGGGTCAAAGCCTACATCCTTCGTGATGCGCCACGAACGCGCGCACTTCCTGCCTTCCGCGCGTTTGACGACCACGCCGACGCCCGGCTCGTTCGGTAGCGTGAATGCCCCGGCAGGGGCGGCTTTGTCGGAGATCGAAATATCGGACGTGATGCAGACCTCGGCCATATCGACCCCTTCGAGGCCCGACATCAAATCGGGATCGGTGACGTAGACCTCGGGTGCCGCTTCGAGCGACGAACCGATTTTCTTGTTGGCGCGTTCGATTTCGATCGCGCCGGTCACGACGCTTCGGACTTCCTTCACGCGATCCCACTTGGCGGCAAGATTGTCGTCGCGCCATTCGCGCGGGATTTTCGGGAACGGCAGCAAGTGGACGCTATCACTTTCGTTGGGGCGATATAGCAGCCACGCTTCCTCGGCGGTGAACGACAGGATCGGCGCCAGCCACTTCAGCAGCGCGTCGCAAAGTTTGTCGATGACCGTCAAAGCCGCCTTGCGCTTCAGGCTCGAAGGCGGCTCGCAGTAGAGCGTATCCTTGCGGACATCGAAGTAGAACGCGGACAACTCCGTGTTCATGAACTGCGCGAGCAGGCCGACGATCTTGCGATAGTCATAAGTTTCGTAGGCTTTGCGGATTTCGTGATCGAGCTCGGCGAGCCGGTGCAGCATAAGGCGTTCAAGCTCGAACGGCTTCATGTCCTTAAACGCAACTGCATCGCCGGGCTTGAAGTGCGCGAGCGCGCCGAGCATCCAGCGGAGCGTGTTCCTGAGCTTGCGGTAGGTCTCGGAAAACGTCTTCAGGATTTCCTGGCCGATGCGCAGATCGTCGGAATAATCGGACGCCGCCACCCAGAGGCGCAGAATGTCGGCGCCGGACTTCGCCATCACGTCTTGCGGCGCGACGACGTTGCCCAACGACTTCGACATCTTCTGCCCCTTCTCATCGAGAACGAAGCCGTGGGTCAGAACGACGTCGTAGGGGGCTTCTCCACGCGTGCCGCAGGATTC
>DASZVX010000083.1:0-2717 GCA_035547255.1 Hyphomicrobium sp. | reverse complement strand
ACGGCATCTCCGGGCGTCCGTTCCGGCGCCACTTCAACCTCGCCGACTACATCGAGGTGAAGGGCGCCTCGTTCGAGGACGGGCTCCTGCAGGTCGACCTGGTGCGCGAGTTGCCGGAAGCCATGAAGCCGCGCCGGATCGAGATAAAATCCGGTCCTTCCAGCGGCGAAACCCAGCAAATCGAGCAGAAGCAAGCGGCCTGATCGGAAGTCCGATCGGGCCGGCTGGAGGTGGTCTCGCGTGGCCCTGGCCACGCGCGCCGCCCGTTTGAGATAGGAGAAAGGACACAACTGAGAAAGGAGGCACAACATGAGCATGAGAGATCTCATTCCCTGGAACCGCAGCAGTAGCGTTCCGGTGCAGCGCGGAGAGGAAGGCACGCCCTTCCTGACTTTGCATCGTGAGATGAACCGCTTGTTCGACGACGTCTTCCGCGGGTTCGACCTCAGCCCCTTCCGCTTTGACCGCGTGTTCGACCGTGTCGGGTCGTGGCCGAGCATCGAGGTGAGCGAGAACGACAAAGAGGTGCGGGTCACGGCCGAGCTCCCTGGCCTCGAGGAAAAAGACGTCGAAGTGCAGCTGTCGAACGGCGTGCTCGTCATCAAGGGCGAGAAGAAGACCGAGACGGCGGACAATGACAGGCTGTTCAGCGAGCGTTTCTGCGGCCGGTTCGAGCGGCGCATCCCCGTCAATGACATCGACGAGGACAAGGTGAGCGCGTCGTTCCGCAACGGAGAGCTCGTCATTACCCTGCCGAGATCGGCCGAGGCGCAACGCAACGTGAAGCGCATCGCAATCAACGGCAAGTAAAACAGAGAGGAGACTTCGGCGGGCGGGAGCTCGCGCGCTCCCGCCGCCACCTCTGCGAAGGCGGAAGCAATGTTGAAGCTAGTCGGGAGCCAACGCGAGGATCTGACTGGGCGCGTCAGCACGTCGAAGCCGCCATTGACGGTCTCTTCGGTGTTTCCTGATGATGCGGTCGCGGTGATCTACCGGCCCGCCCGCTCCGCTATGACATCAGGCAAGGCGAACACGCGGCATTGGACGCTCCGCTTCGAGCGACGGACGCCGCCCTTTATCGAACCGCTCATGGGTTGGACCGGCGGGGACGATCCGCTTACTCAGGTCGAACTGACTTTTCCGACCCGGGAAGTTGCCGTGGGCTATGCGGAACGGCAGGGCCTCACCTTTATCGTCCATGGTCAAGATCATGCCCGCCACGGTCAAGATCATGCCCGCCATGCGCCGCTGGATCGCAGCACCGATGAGGTCTGCGAGGATCGGGCACGACCAGTCGATACCCCTCTTGCCTTCGTCCAAGCAGCAAGCAGCGGGGACCGTCAGGCCGCATAGGAGACCGTATGGCACGGATCACAACCATCGACTGCGAACGGGTCGTACCGAACCGCTTCGAGCTTGTGCTGCTCGCTGCGGCGCGCGCCCGTGCGTTGAGCCACGGGGACACACCGCACGTGTCGCTGGACGGGGACAAGCCGACCGTCACCGCACTTCGCGAGATTGCCGCCGGAGCAGTCGATCCGACCTGGCTCCGCCAATGGTTGCTAAACTTGCAGCGCGACGATGCCGAGGAAGAAGACGGACTCGACAATCCGAGTGGAACGGTCGGGTCGTCCGCCAATGAGTCTCGTGGTGCCGCTAGCGCGGAAGCTGACGACACCACTCCAACAGCTTCCCCCGGAAGCATCGCTAACCACAAAGTGACGAAAACGGAGAGAAGTCATGTTCGACAGACTTACGACACTCAACACCAAAGAGAACGTCATCGACATTGCAAACGTCGTCCTCGGCGTGTGCTTGGCGCTCGCACCCTGGGCGCTGAACTTCACCACTGACGCTACCGCAGCCTGGAACGCTTGGATCATCGGTGCTGCTATTACACTTGTCGCGCTCGGCGCACTCGTCGCCTTCACTCAGTGGGAGGAGTGGATCAATCTGGCGCTCGGCGTCTGGGCGGTCATCGCGCCCTGGGTGGCCGCCTTTTCGGAAAACGCAGCTGCGAGGGGTGTGCACCTCGCAGTCGGCATAGCGGTGGCAGTCCTCGCAGCCGCGCGGCTGTGGTTCGTCCATCGCAACCCACCGCGAGTCACAGCGTGACCCTGTGTGCGTGCGAGGCCGGCAGTCAATGCCGGTCTCACATGCACGACCTCCAAAGTTAGCAGATACTGCGCTTGGAGAGAGAGAATGACAGATCACATCGAAGCAATACAACGACGGCTGGAACGTATGATTGCTGAGGCTGAGTCACGCATATCCGGAAACGGATCGATTCTGAGCTACGGGATGAAGATGCGCCGCGACACGGCCGAGGAGATCCTGGGTTTCGTCAAGGGCCTTGCTCGGACTGCAGCGACCGATGCGCCGGCCCGGGACTTCGGCTTCGATCCGGTGCAGACTGAACCTTCGACACGGCGTCCTCCGCTGGAGATGCAAAAGCGGAACGCACAGTGGTTCGACGCCCAATCGATCTCTCCACCTCTAACCGGCAGCGCAGCTTTACCTTGATCGCAACAATTGCCACGGGCCTTGGGCTTGCGCTGATCTTGGGTTTCCTGGCTGCGCGACTGAGGTTGCCGACCATTCTTGGCTATCTACTTGCAGGCGTGGTCATCGGGCCAAATACGCCGGGCTTTGTCGCGGACCTTCAGTTGTCCCAGCAACTGGCTGAGATCGGCGTCATTCTGCTGATGTTTAGTGTC
>DASZVX010000082.1:0-3915 GCA_035547255.1 Hyphomicrobium sp. | reverse complement strand
CAACATCGCGGAAGTGACGACGGCCGTGGCCCGCGGCGACCTCTCGCGCAAGATCACCGTCGACGTCAAAGGCGAAATTCTCGAGCTCAAGAATACCATCAATACGATGGTCGATCAGCTGAACGGCTTTGCGTCGGAAGTCACGCGCGTCGCCCGCGAAGTCGGCACAGAAGGCAAGCTCGGCGGCCAGGCGACCGTGCCCGGCGCGGGCGGCACGTGGAAGGACTTGACCGACACAGTCAATGTGATGGCGGCCAACTTGACAGAACAGGTTCGCGGCATCGTCAAGGTCGTCACCGCGGTTGCCGAAGGCGATCTGAAGCCGAAGTTGACCGTCAAATCGAAGGGCGAAGTTGCAGCCCTCGCCGAGACGATCAACGCCATGACCGACACGCTCGCGATTTTCGCCGATCAGGTGACGACAGTGGCGCGCGAGGTCGGCGTCGAAGGCCGACTTGGCGGACAGGCGAACGTGCCGGGCGCCGCGGGTACGTGGAAGGATCTGACCGGCAACGTCAACCTTCTTGCGGACAACCTCACGAACCAGGTGCGCGCGATCGCGGAAGTCACTACGGCGGTCACCAAGGGCGACCTCACCCGCTCCATCCAGGTTGAAGCGCGCGGCGAAGTTGCCGAGCTGAAAGACTACATCAACACGATGATCGACAACCTCCGCCTGACGACGGAGCGCAATACCGAGCAGGATTGGCTGAAGACGAATCTGGCGCGGCTCACCAGCATGCTGCAAGGCCAGCGCGATCTCGTGACCGTTGGCAAGAAACTGCTGTCCGAGCTTGTCCCGCTCGTCAACGCGCACCAGGGCGTCATCTACCAGTTCGATGCCAGCACCGAAAGTCAGCTGAAACTGCTCGCAAGATATGCCGACGATGTGGGCGCAGGTTATCCCGACAGGCTCGAGTTCGGATCCGGGCTCATCGGACAATGCGCGCTCGAAAAGCAACGCCGTCTGCTGAGCAATATCCCGGAGACCGCCGTTCCGATCGACGCCGTCGTATTCAAAGCCATTCCGCGTAGCGTCATCGTCCTGCCGATCACGTTCGAGGATCAGATCAAGGCCGTCATCTCGCTCAGCTCGCTGCACGATTTCGAGCCGGCACATCTGACATTCCTCGAGCAGCTGACGGTCGGTATCGGCATCGTCTTGAACAGTATCGAGGCGACGATGCAGACCGAAGAACTCCTGACGCAGTCGCAGGAGCTCGCCTCCGAGCTTCAAGAGCAGCAGAAAGCGCTCCAGAAGACCAACGAAGAGTTGGCGCAAAAAGCCCAGCAGCTGGCGGAACGCAACGTCGAAGTCGAACGCAAGAACGAAGAAATCGATCAGGCTCGCCGCGCCGTCGAAGAGAAGGCCGCGGAGCTTGCGCTCACGTCGCGCTACAAATCCGAATTTCTCGCGAACATGTCGCACGAGCTTCGGACGCCGCTTAATAGCATCCTCATTCTCGGCCAGCAGCTGAGCGATAATCCCGACGGCAATCTCTCGGAAAGGCAGGTCGAATTCGCGCGCACGATTCACGGCGCCGGCACAGACCTTTTGAACCTGATCAGCGACATCCTCGATCTGTCGAAGATCGAATCCGGAACCGTCTCGGTCGATGCCGAGGAAATCACTTTCAACGGCCTCCTCGAAGCGATCGCCCGCCCCTTCCGTCATGAAGCGGAACGTCGGGATCTCAACTTCGAAATGAGCTTCGACGCCGACCTCGGGCGAACCCTCTATACGGACTCGAAACGCCTGCAGCAGGTTTTGAAAAACCTGCTTTCGAACGCCTTCAAATTCACCCGGCAAGGGCACGTCCGTTTTTCGGTGAAGCCGGCAACTGCCAAATGGGGACCGGACCACCCGATCCTCGCTAGCGCCCCGACCGTCGTCGCTTTCGCGGTCGAAGACTCCGGCATCGGCATCCCGGCCGACAAGCAGAAGCTGATCTTCGAGGCTTTCCAGCAGGCGGACGCGAGCACGAGCCGCAAGTACGGCGGGACCGGTCTCGGTCTCGCGATCAGCCGCGAGCTGGCGCATCTCCTCGGCGGCGAAATTCAGCTGCGCAGCGAGCCGGGCAAAGGCAGCACGTTCACACTCTACATCCCGATCCGTTATGCATCGCCTTCCGTCGAGACGCGACCGAAGGCAGATCATACCCTCGCCATACGCCCGCCCGCGCAGCCCCTTCCCGCCGCGTTGCCCGAACCGGTCGACGACGATCGCGACAGCATCGTTGCGGGCGACCAGGTCCTGCTCATCGTCGAAGATGATCCGCGCTACGCCAAAATTCTGATCGAGGCGGCGCACGAAACGGGTTTCAAAGGCATCATCTGTCATCGTGGCATCGATGCACTGGCGCTCGCGACGGACTACAACCCGACTGCGATTTCGCTCGATATCCACTTGCCCGACGTCCTTGGCTGGTCCGTCTTGAGCCAGCTGAAACACAATCCATTGACGCGGCATATTCCGGTGCAGGTCGTGACGCTGGATGATGACCGCCACCACGGTCTCGCCAGGGGCGCATTCTCCTATCTCACGAAGCCGCTGCAATCCGAAGATCTTAAATCCGCCTTGAGGCGGATCGCGGAATTCGCGAAGTCACCGCGCAAACGCCTTCTCATCGTCGATGATGATCCGGCCGAGCGCATGAGCGTCGCCGAGCTATTGAAAAACGGCGATGTCGAGATCCTGACGGCTGCCGATGGCGCCGACGCATTGAAGACGCTGCAGGAAAATCCGATCGATTGTGTCGTGCTCGACCTCAAGCTGCCGGACATGTCGGGCTTCGAAATCCTCGAGCAGATGTGCGGATCGCAGGCCATGCGCGACATTCCCGTCGTCGTATTCACGGGGCGCGAGCTGTCCAACGAGGAAGATCACAAAATCCGGCAGCTGGCACGCACCGTCATCGTCAAGGGCGTCGAGTCTCCCGAACGGCTGCTCGATGAAACGGCGCTGTTCCTGCATCGCGTCATCTCCGAACTACCGGCTGAAAAACAAGAACTCTTGTCTCGCTTGCACGAGACCGACGATTACCTCGTCGGCCGCAAGGTTCTGCTCGTCGACGACGATGCCCGCAACATTTTTGCCTTGAGCAGCCTGCTCGAACGCAGAGGCATGAATGTGCTAACGGCGACGACGGGACGCGAAGCCATAGAAACGCTGGATTCGACGGACGTATCTATCGTGCTGATGGATATCATGATGCCGGAAATGGACGGTTATCAGACGATGCAGCGCATTCGGGGCAGCGAGAAGCATCAGCGGCTGCCGATTATCGCGCTTACCGCCAAGGCCATGAAGGGCGATCGCGAGAAGTGCCTGGAGGCCGGAGCTTCCGATTACCTCGCGAAGCCGGTCGATACAGAGCAGCTTCTGTCGGCGTTGCGCATGTGGCTGCATCGATAGGGGGAAGACGTGGCTTCAGAGATTTCCGATGAATCAGTCAACATCCTGCTTGTCGATGACCAGCCCGGCAAACTTCTCGCCTACGAGGCGATTCTCGACGGCTTGAATGCGACGCTCATCAAGGCGACGACAGCCGAAGAAGCTCTTGCTGTGCTGCTGAAGACCGAGATCGCAGTCATCCTGATGGACGTCTGCATGCCGGACCTCGACGGGTTCCAGCTTGCCGAAATGATCCGCAATCACCCGCGCCATGAGAAGACCGCCGTCATCTTCATCTCGGCGGTACGCCTCGATACCGACGACCTCCTGAAGGGCTATCGTACAGGCGCCGTCGATTATGTGCCGGTGCCCGTCGTTCCTGAAATCCTCAGGGCGAAAGTGCAGATCTTCGTCGAGTTGTATCGGAAAAGCCGCCAGCTCGATGCTCTCAATGCCGAGCTTGAGGAACGCGTCAAACAGCGCACCGAGCAGCTCGAACATTCGCATGCTCTGCTGCAACA
>DASZVX010000081.1:0-2101 GCA_035547255.1 Hyphomicrobium sp. | reverse complement strand
GGCTGCTTCGACACGAATTCCGATATCAACAACATCATGTACCGATCCTTCCAGCAGAACCCGTTCCGTTTCCTTTCGCTCTATCACGGATTCGACACATCGACTTTGGAAGAGGAAGCCGACATGGCCGCCGCGCCCGGGAGTGGCGGCAAGGAAAGCGGACGGCCCAAGCGCGCGTCGCGCGCGGCCTGACGGATTTTAGAAGCTGGAATTGACGGGCGGCTCAGACCTTGCCGCGCTTGCCCATTGTCTGAATCATCGTCGCCGCGGCTTTGACCGCATCGACAGGGCCAGTGATGTGCCCGCCATGCAGAACCGCGAAATAGCGTGGCTTGGTTCCACCGGTAATGGCCGCGGTCCACGCGTAGGCGCGCTTGGTCTTGGGATGGTTCTTCAGATCGAACACGTGAACGATGCCATCCCAATCGGTCATGCGGCGATTGGTACCGACCACGCGCAGCGACTGGTGGAATGAGGCCGTGCCGCCGTGCTGGGATTCGATGACGCGCTTGAGCTGATCCATCGTCGCGCTGTTCATATGACGCCGCCCACCTGTTCTTGTTGGCCTGCAAACCGGCTCTGAAGGCCGACGGACCTTTGTCGTCGACGCATGCAAGCTTCGCACGCGCCCTCACAACGAATGATTAAGGCAGGCGGCGGAACAACAGATGTGGTTAATGGATATTAATCGGCGCTGACGCGCATCTTGAGGATCTTGTCGGGCTCGCCGGAAATCGCACCGTTGTTGTGTTCGCCGCCTTTCTTGATGGCGTCCACATGCTCCATGCCTTCTGCAACCTCACCCCACACGGAATATTGGCGATCCAGCCAAGGTGCATCGGCGAAACAGATGAAGAATTGGCTGTTGGCACTGTGCGGATCGCTGGTGCGCGCCATGGAGACCGTGCCGCGCTTGTGCCTCTCCGATGAAAATTCCGCCTTGAGGTCGGGAAGATCGGAACCGCCCGAGCCTGTGCCGGTCGGATCGCCGGTCTGTGCCATGAAGTCAGGGATGACCCGATGGAAGACGATGCCGTCATAAAAGCCCTGCCCGGCGAGATCCTTGATGCGCGCAACGTGATTGGGCGCAAGGTCAGACCTGAGCTTGATCTTCACCGGCCCGGTCCTCAAATCCATTATCAGATATTCAGCCACTGTCGTTCCTTCAAAAAGTTTTCCCGCAAGCGTTATTTGCCGGCGGCCTGCTCGGCGAGTTCAGCGCAACGTTTCACCACCAGATCGGCGACGGCCGGCGTGGTGAAGGCCGTGATCGGGCCGCCCAGTATCGCGATCTCCTTCACGAGGCGCGACGCAATCGCCTGATGGCGCGGATCGGCCATGAGAAACACGGTCTCGATCTCGGGATTGAGGCGCTGGTTCATCGCTACCATTTGAAACTCGTATTCAAAGTCCGAAACTGCGCGCAGACCACGGATGATAATTGAGGCGCCAACCTGCTCCGCGAATCTCATCAGCAATGTATCGAAGGTGTGCACTTCGATGGTCGCGCGTCCCTCCGCCAGCGGCGCCGCTTCTCGGCGCACGATCTCCATGCGCTCCTCCAAAGTGAAGAGCGGAGACTTGGAAGGATTGGTGGCGACGCCGATGACCAGATGATCTACGAGCTTCACCGCGCGCTTTATGATGTCGAGATGCCCCAGCGTGATAGGGTCGAAGGTCCCGGGATAAAGCCCGACACGTCTTTTGCTCATGGGCTCCCGCCTAGCCAGCCGCTTCTTCCGAAACTTCCTCTATACGCTCGACGGACACAACCCGTTCGCCTTCGTCCACTCGGAACACGGTGACGCCCTGCGCCGAGCGGCCCTGAATGGAGATCCCGCTTACCGGGACGCGGATCGTCTGGCCGCGATCGGAGATCAGCATCAGGTCGTCGGTCTCTTCCACCGGAAAGGCTGCGATAACAGCGGCGTTTTTCCTGCCCATGCCGATGGCGACGATGCCGGAGCCGCCGCGGCCGGTGACACGGTACTCGTAGGACGAAGTGCGCTTGCCGAAGCCGCTTTCCGATACGGCAAGAACGAATTGCTCTTTCGCGCCGAGCTCCGCATAGCGTTCGGGCGTCAGCGTGGCCTCCTCGACG
>DASZVX010000080.1:0-16335 GCA_035547255.1 Hyphomicrobium sp. | reverse complement strand
AGAACTCGTAGCAGTTGGTATCGACCCGTGCGACGCGATAGCACCCTCCCGAAGGGTCGCCGTCGTAGATGGTGCAGAGCGTACCTTCCGTGACCGACCAATGCCCGCCGAGCGTCACGCCCGGCTCCTTGTATGTGACTCGGCCGCCTGCGGCATAGCGTTCCGTGAATGCCTTGCCGCTCGCATAACGGCCGTCGATCGTCACGTCTTTAAACTGCTGAACGATCTCGCTGCCGCTGAGCCAGACGGGCTTGGACTGGACGGCACGCACGGGGCCTACGGCGAGGCTAACCGCGACCACACCAATCCCTGCTGCCAGCGGTGCGAATCTCTTCCAAGGCATAGCGCCGTCCCAGTATGAAGCCGCCAGTCTAAAGTAATGAGCGGCAGAATATGACCTCAGCGTGCCACTATCGCCCCAAAATTCCGAAGAATCTTGAAACTCTCCGGCCGCCCGCGTATGTGATTTTCATGGGATTATCTGCCGCGCTGGCCGATTCCATCGCGCGCACCGGCAAACTCAAGGACATTAGATGATGGGCTACAAGGTCGCCATCGTTGGCGCTACCGGCAACGTGGGCCGCGAAATGCTGAATGTGCTCGCCGAGCGGAAGTTTCCGGTCAGCGAGCTGTATGCGCTGGCTTCGCGCCGTTCGATCGGCACCGAAGTCTCGTTCGGCGATTCTGTCATCAAATGCCGCGACCTTGAAACGTTCGATTTCACGGGCATCGATTTCTGCCTGATGTCGGCCGGCTCCTCCGTCTCGAAAGAATGGTCGCCGCGGATCGGCGCGCAGGGCGCCATCGTCATCGATAATTCGTCGTGCTGGCGCTACGATCAAGACGTGCCGCTCATCGTGCCCGAGGTCAACGGCGACGCAGTCCGCGGCTTTGCAAAGAAGAACATCATCGCCAACCCTAACTGCTCGACGGCTCAACTCGTTGTGGCGCTGAAGCCGCTGCATGACGTAGCAGGGATCACGCGCGTCGTCGTCTCGACTTACCAATCGGTTTCGGGCGCCGGCAAGGATGCGATGGACGAGTTGTGGCACCAGACCAAAGGCAAGTACGTCCCCGGTCAGGAAGTCGAGCCGCAGAAGTTCCCGAAGCAGATCGCCTTCAACTGCATTCCTCAGATCGACGTCTTCATGGAAGACGGCTACACGAAAGAGGAATGGAAGATGCTCGCCGAAACCAAGAAAATTCTCGACCCGAAGATTCGATTGACGGCGACGTGCGTGCGCGTGCCGGTGTTTGTCGGCCATTCGGAAGCCGTCAACATCGAATTCGAAAAGCCGATAACCCCTGAGGAAGCACGCGAAATTCTTCGCTCTGCGCCGGGTATCATGGTCGTCGATAAGCGCGAGCCGGGCGGCTATGTGACGCCCGTCGAAGCCGCCGGCGAATTCTCGACGTTCGTCTCGCGCATCCGTGAGGACGCGACCGTCGAAAACGGCCTGACGATGTGGATCGTGTCCGACAATCTTTTGAAGGGCGCGGCGCTCAACGCGGTGCAGATCGCCGAGACCCTCATCAATCAGAGACTTGTGCCGAAGGCCGCATAAACAGACGCTCGGCGCGATCATGCATCGACGACAGTTCAGGCTGACGGAAACGTCAGCCTGATTGCTTTGTGGTCGTCTCTTTTGCCTTGAGGCGCGTCAGAGCCTGCACGATCGCGTTCAAATCCTGCAGAAAGCGGTCACGCTGCGCATTGGGCAAGCTCGCCAGGATCCGCTCGTCGACACGGCGCGCCAGCGGATCGTGCGCCTTCAGGATCCGTGCCCCCTGCTCCGTGAGCTTGACAGAATAGGCACGCGCATCGTCACGCGTGCGGCGACGCTGCAGCAGGCCCTTTTTGAGCATCCTCCGAACGATGTCGGCGAGCGTCGAACGATCGATGCCGGTACGTTCGACGAGCTGCGTCTGATTAAGTCCCTCGTTCTGCGCGACCGTGAGCAAAACGGCATACTGCCGTGGTGTCAGATCATCGCCGCCGAGTTCAATCTGAAACATTTCGGCGGCGCATTGCCCGGCCCGGTGCAGCAGATGAAGAGGTGATCGCTCAAGACGATTATTTACTGGTTCTCGTGCCATTCCGCGTCCTGGCGCTTCGCCCCGCATCAAAAAACGGGGCACCTCGCTTGCGCCCTAGGATGGTGCGACAAGTTTTCGAGGCTACGAGCGCTGAGTTTGAGAAGTTTAAGTAGTGGCCGTAAACCACGACGGACAGCATTGCGTCCAGCAAAAATAATTATCGACTGGGAAAAATTTAGTAAAAGTTTGGTTCAACCGACGTATGCTGAATTTCTTACTAAGAATGTCTCAGTAATGCTTGTTTTGACTACCTGCTCTCAGAGGTTGAATGCTCGTACTTCTTCAAAAGCCCGATCTGACAGAGAGCAAATACAAATGTAATCGGCATGATTCCGAAGACTTTGAAGGCGACCCACGTATCCGTCGAAAAAGAACGCCACATCACTTCATTGAGGATCGCTAGAAAAACAAAGAACAACGCCCAGCGGAGCGTCAGGATTCGCCATCCTTCTTCGGTAAGATGCATGACCTCGCCGAAGACGATCTTCAGAAATAGTCGACCTGTGGCCAGCCCAGAGAATAGAATGGCCGCGAATAATCCGTTCACGATCGTCGGCTTGATCTTGATGAAATGATCGTCCTGCAACCAGAGCGTTAGCCCGCCGAACACCAGCACGAAGACGCTTGTGATCAACGGCATGATCGCGACGCGCCCGAGAAATGTCCGGGATGCGATCAGTGAAATCACCGTCGCGGCCATGAAAGCCGCGGTGCCGGTGTAGATCCCGTAGCGGCTATTGCCGATGAAGAAGACCAACAGCGGCCCGAACTCGACTGCGAGCTTGATGAGCTGCTTGCGATCGAACAGCTGCGCATCGTCCGTTGTAGGTGTCGTCTTGCTGTCGTCCAACATGGCAAACCTTCAGTCGTGCGCGGGATCCGGAAGACGATATTTTTGCATGAGACGCGTCAGAACCCAAGCATAGAGCCCGGAGACGGGCAGCACGATTGCGACCTTGAACAGAATCCAGACGTTCACGCCGCTCATCTCGTAGCCGAAGATTCGATAGAACTGCTCATCGTGATACGTGCGCCGGACGTATTCGTTGGCGACCGCCGTCAGAAAGAAGAAAATTGCGAAGCTCCAAGTAAACTTGTTCCAGCCTTCTTCCGTGTAATGGAACGTCTTGTCGAACACGTACTTGAAGAAATTGTGCTTGAGCCAAAGCCCAGAGACGAGAAACACACCGAACAGCGTATTGAAGATCGTCACCTTGATCTGGATCCACATCGGGTCCGTCGTAACGATCGTCAGCGCGCCGAAAATGATGGTGACGCTTGACGCGATCAACGGAAAGAACGGCGGACGGCGAAAAATGTAGAGCATCGCGACGATCGCCATCAGGGTCGTGATGATCAGCGCCCACGTACCGACATTGATGCCATAAATGGCATTGACGACGAACATCGTGACGAGAGGCCCGAATTCGCTCAGCAAATTGATCGTCTGTTCGGCGTTGAATGGATAGAGGCGCTTTCTTGCGCGCGTCCGAACTCCATTTCCAACGTTCGCGTCTTGCGTCATTCCTGGCCTCAATTCCTCATTCATGTGCCGGCGATAGCATGCGCAAACTCCGCAGCTTCAAACGGCTGCAGATCGTCGACCCCTTCCCCAACTCCGATCGCGTGCACGGGCAAACCGAACTTGTCCGCGATCGCCACAAGAATGCCCCCACGCGCCGTGCCGTCGAGCTTCGTCATCACCAAACCCGTAACGCCCGCACGATCGCGAAAAACTTCAACCTGCTGCAGCGCGTTTTGCCCCGTCGTCGCGTCCAGCACGAGAATCACGTCGTGAGGCGCAGTCGAATCGAGCTTCTTTAAAACGCGTATGACTTTTTCAAGTTCTTCCATCAAGGCTTGTTTGTTCTGAAGGCGGCCCGCTGTATCGAGCAAAAGCACATCAGCGCCAGTGGTTTGCGCCTGCTTTAAGGCATCGAAGGCGAGACCCGAAGCATCTTCACCGACTTGGCGCGCGACAACTGGACACCCCGTACGCTCGCCCCAAACCTTCAATTGGTCGATTGCCGCAGCGCGAAATGTATCGCCCGCGGCGAGAACGACCGATTTCCCTTCGGCCCTGAACTTCTGCGCGAGCTTGCCGATCGTCGTCGTCTTGCCGGTGCCGTTGACCCCGACCATCATGATGACGTGGGGTCTATGCGAGGGTTCAAGCACAAGCGGCTTCGCAATCGGCGTCAAAACCCGTTCGACTTCACGCGCGAGAATGCCGCGAACCTCGTCCGCCGAGACGCCCTTCTCGAAGCGCCCCTTGCCGATGGCATCTGTGATGCGTCCGGTCGTGGCAATACCGAGGTCCGCCTGAATGAGCAGGTCTTCGAGATCATCGATCGTCGCGGCATCGAGCTTGCGCTTGGAAAAGAGATCCGTGATGCCGGACGTGAGCTTGGCCGATGTCTTGCCGAGGCCCGATTTCAGTTTCTGAAACCATCCGCCGGTTTGAGCTTGAGGTTGAGCTTCCGCTACGGACGACGATATGTCTTGCGCCGGTTTTTCTTCCTGCGCAGGCGCAGATTGCGAACCGCCGCGAAATCGCGCGAAAAAACCCTTGCCCTTCTCGCGTTGATCCGTCACGCGCAAACCTCGCCGACCAATCGCATTGAACCGACACCCGTGATGCGGGTCCGAACGACCTCGCCTGCCGTATTCACCCTCTCGCCGCGCATTTCGACTTCGGCAAACTGCGGCGTGCGTCCCTTGCCGTCGCTTTCGATCAAAACATCGACGACGCGGCCGTTTTGCTCAAAAAGATACGAAGCGAGGACGGCATGACCCTTTGCACGAAGCTCGGCCGCGCGCTGCTTGACGATCTGGCCCGGAACCTGCGGCATGCGCGCCGCCGGCGTTCCGCGCCGTGGGGAAAATGGGAAGACGTGCAGATACGTCAATCCGCATTCGTCAACGATGCGACGTGAATTCTCGAACATCTCGTCCGTTTCTGTTGGAAATCCCGCAATGAGATCGGCGCCGAAAACGATATCGGGCCGAAGCTTCCGCGCCCGTTCGCAAAAGGCGATGGCATCGGCGCGACTGTGCCGCCGCTTCATGCGTTTCAGCGTCAGGTCGTCTCCCGATTGCATCGACAGATGCAAATGCGGCATCAGCCGCTCTTCTTCGCCGAGCGCAATCATCAGATCGGCATCGGCTTCGACCTGATCGATTGACGAAAGCCGCAACCGCGACAGCTCCGGCACATGCTTCAACACTTGCCGCACGAGCTTGCCGAGCGTCGCAACGCCCGGCAGATCGGGTCCGTAGGACGTGATGTCCACGCCCGTCAGCACGATTTCAGCATACCCATTCTCGACGAGGCGGCGCACTTGCGTCACGACCTCTCCCGCCGGCACCGAGCGCGATGGTCCGCGTCCGTAGGGAATGATGCAGAACGTGCAGCGATGGTCGCAGCCGTTTTGAATCGCCACGTAGGCGCGCGTGCGCGATCCGAAACCGTCGATCATGTGCAAGGCCTGCTCTCGCACGGCCATGATGTCGTTCACCTGAACACGCGCGCTTGAGGCTGTAGAAAGACCGGCGAATGTTTCCGCATGCATCTTCTCGGCATTGCCGACGACGTGATCGACTTCCGGCATATCGGCGAAGCGCTGCGCTTCAGTCTGCGCCGCGCAGCCCGTCACGATGATGCGCGCATGGGGCTTGTCACGCCGAAGCCGCCGGATCGTCTGTGCCGCCTGACGCACCGCTTCACCCGTGACGGCGCAGGTATTGACGATGACCGCATCGTCGAGCCCCGCGTCGTGCGCGTGCTTGCGCATCACTTCAGACTCGTAAGCGTTGAGCCGGCAGCCGAGCGTTATGACTTCGGGTTCAGACATCAGGCGCGTGTCGCACTTTCTAAAAAAGGCGCCGGCATAACCGAGCTGTGATGAGGCTCGTTAGACAGGCACACTCGTCAGTTTCGAGAGATCGATGACGCCCTCGTATTCGAATTCGACAGGACCTGTCATCAGGATGTGGTTGTCAGCATCCCACGCGATATTGAGCGTGCCGCCCGGAAGCGTGACGTCGACGGTCCGGCCCGTCAGGCGCTTGCGCGCCGCCGACACGGCGGCGGCGCACGCTGCGGACCCGCAGGCTCGCGTCAACCCAGCGCCACGCTCCCATGTTCGCAGACGAATGGAGTCCGGCGACGTCACGTGTGCGAGCGAGATGTTTGCCCGCTCGGGGAAAACAGGATGGCTTTCGAGCATCGGCCCGAGACGCCCCAGATCGAAGGCTTCGACATCGTCGACCCAGAAGATCGCATGCGGATTGCCGACGTTGACGACCGAGGGCGAATGCAAAACGGGATTATCGATCGGCCCGATCTGCAATTCGATGGCGCGCGTATCGCGAAATTCTTCCGCCAGCGGGATGTCCTGCCAGCCGAACCTGGGCTCGCCCATATCGACGGTGATCGACGCCTGATCCCTGACGACGGTACCGAGCACACCTGCCCGCGTCTCGACCTTGAAGTGGGTGCGACCCAAGCTCTGCGCCAGAACCCAACCGACGCACCGCATACCGTTTCCGCAGGCGCCAGCCTCCGAGCCGTCGGCATTATAGATGCGAACCAGCGACTCGGTCCCTTGCGTCGTCGGTGCGTGGAGCACCATCATCTGGTCGAAATGCGATCGGGGATCGGCCGCAATGGCCGCCGCTTCCGTAGCGCTGAAAACCTTGGAGCTGCCGCGCAAATCGACGACGACGATCTCGTTTCCGAGGCCGTTCATTTTGGCGAAGGGGATGTGCGGGGTAGCGCTCATGGGGCCTTATATGGCGAGAAGCGCGCCAATTGACAATTCAGCGTTGAGCCCTCGAAAATTATCCAACGAATCGCGCGACCTGCAGATGTTCTCGCGCCGGAACAAAGCGCTAAGCTCCGGCATTTACGAATAAAGCAATCCCAGTCCCGCTCCTCATGCTTCTATGACGCATATTTCGGTCCGACGCATCCGCCCGCGCCAACGGCCCAACCGGCTCTTGTTCCGGATTGCCTTTGCGCGAGCCCGCCCCTGCTACTGCTACGGCTGCATCTGTCTGACGAAGGAAGAACGCGCCTACGAGCGCCGCGTGTTCAGTATCGCCCGCGCCTGGGGCCACCATCTGAAGCAGGAACGCCGGAGGCAGGCCCTCGAACGCCGTGGATCGGGCTGAACCCGCGTCCTGTGACCGCCGAGCATCCGTTATGGAATTTCAAACGCCGCCAGCTTGTCGGTGACCGCAAAAGAGCGCAGAGCTTGCGCTCGCCGACGGGGAACCTGGCACCGATGAATTTTTCAGCCCGCGCAGCCGCTCTACTCGGCCTCGCCGCAGCTTTTGCCGTCGGTACGGCCAATGCCGCGTCGGCCGACGATCTGCTCTATGCGCTGAAAATCGGTGTCCTGGCCCACGATGTGCCGGACCTTTGGAGCGGCTTTCAAGTCGAGCACAACGCAGCCGACATCAATATCGAAGCACAATTCGCTGCCGCCTGGGCGCTTCCCTGGGGCGCGATCCGCCCTGTGATCGGCGGCACGATCAACACCCGCGGCGACACCAGCCACGCCTATATCGACGCGCGCTGGCAGGGCGACCTTCCGTCAGGGGTTTTCTTCGGGCTTGGCCTCGGCGCCGCCATCCACGACGGCGAGATTGGTGGCCCGGATGCTGACCCCGACAAGAAATGGCTGGGATCGCGGGTCCTGTTCCACATTCCCGTCGAGGTCGGCTACCACCTCGACGCGCACAACGACCTGTCCGTCTATTTCGAGCACACCTCGAACGCCTACACCCAGCGCTATAACGAGGGCCTCGACCGCATCGGCGTCAGATACGGATATCGATTCTAATTCGCCGTCTGTCAGGAAACCGGCCTAGGACCGGTACTGTTCGTCGCTGACCTTTTCCATCCAGTCGACCGTTTTACCTTCCAAAGCTTCCTGAATGGCGAAGTGCGTCATCCCCGTGGTCGCCGTGGCGCCGTGCCAGTGCTTCTCGCCGGGGGGAAACCAGATGACATCGCCCGGCCGAATTTCCTCGACGGGTCCGCCTTCCCGCTGGGCCCAACCGCAGCCGGCGGTGACGATCAAGGTCTGACCGAGCGGATGTGTATGCCATGCGGTCCGAGCACCGGGCTCGAATGTCACGCTGGCGCCGACGACCCTCGCCGGATTTGGCGCCTGGAACAGCGGGTCGATGCGGACCGAACCTGTAAAATAGTCCGCCGATCCGGTCCCTGAAGGCTGAGCCCCGCTTCGCTTGATTTCCATTGTGGCATCCCTCACTCAGCTCGGGACAATTTCGCCGCACCGGCCAGGCCCATCCCGGCCTCCAATAAACCGGATATGGCCTTCCAGGTTGACTTTATCTAACCCTTCCCTCATACACCCGCCATTCCGACGGCCCTGAATCCAGAGCCGCCGCCCTGCACATGGGTAACTCCGGGAGGCAGGGGGGTTAACATCCGGCAGCGCGTTGCGCCCCCGGGTGCGTTCGTGTTTGGACTTGCAGGAGACGAGTGGCGACATCACTTCGACGAGCACAGCGAGGCGAGTGGCCAAGGGCCGCCAGCACGTTGTGCCGCCCCCGCGGAGGCGGGAGCGAAGCGACCTAGCCGCGAGCGCAATATATGTTTCAATCGCTCACAGAACGCCTCTCGGGCGTCCTCGACAAGCTGACGCGGCGCGGCGCGCTGACCGAAAGCGACGTCGTCGAGGCGATGCGCGAGGTTCGCCGCGCCCTTCTCGAGGCCGACGTTGCGCTCGATGTCGTCAAGGACTTCACCGAGAAGGTGAAGGCGAAAGCCGTCGGCGCCGAGGTCCTGCGCTCCATCACGCCCGGCCAGATGGTCGTCAAGATCGTCAACGACGAGCTCGTCGCGATGCTTGGCTCCGACGCTCAACCGATCGACCTGCACGCGGCGCCGCCGGTCGGCATCCTGATGGTCGGCCTGCAAGGCTCCGGTAAGACAACGACGACCGCCAAGATCGCCTATCGCCTGACGAACCGCGATCGCAAAAAAGTTTTGATGGCGTCGCTCGACACGCGCCGCCCGGCTGCTCAGGAACAGCTCCGCGTCCTGGGCGAGCAGACGAACGTCGCCACCCTTCCGATTATCGCCGGACAAACGCCGCTGCAGATCGCCCGCCGCGCCGGAGATGCAGCCAAGCTTGGCGGCTACGACGTCATCATCTACGACACCGCCGGTCGCGTCACTGTCGACGAAGAGCTGATGGACGAAGTCCGCGACGTCAAAGCCGCGATTCATCCGCATGAAACGCTGCTCGTTGCCGACTCGCTGACCGGCCAGGACGCCGTCAACACCGCCAAAGCTTTCGATGGCCGCATCGGCGTCACCGGCATCGTGTTGACCCGCGCCGATGGCGACGGCCGCGGCGGCGCCGCGCTCTCGATGCGTGCCGTCACCGGCAAACCGATTAAGCTCATCGGCGTTGGCGAAAAATGGGACGCGCTCGAAGACTTCCATCCGGGCCGTATTGCTTCCCGCATTCTCGGCATGGGCGACGTCGTCTCGCTCGTCGAGAAAGCCGCGCAGACGATCGACGTCGAGAAGGCGACGAAGATCGCGGAGAAAATGAAAAAGGGGTCGTTCGACCTCGAAGACCTCTCCGAGCAATTGAAGCAGATGCAGAAACTCGGCGGCATGGGTGGCGTGCTCGGCATGCTGCCGGGCGTCTCCAAGATCAAAGGCCAGATCAACGAAGCCGGCCTCGATAAAAGCATCGTGCATCAGCGCGCCATCATCTCGTCGATGACGCCGAAGGAACGCCGCAACCCGAAAGTCCTCGACGCCAAGCGCAAGCGCCGCATCGCGTCGGGTTCCGGCACCAAGGTCGAGGACATCAACAAGCTTCTGAAGATGCACCGCCAGATGGCGGACATGATGAAGACGATGGGCCGCAACGGCGGCATGCTGAACAAATTCCTTGGCCGCACGGGCGGTGGTCCGTCCGAAGCCGAACTCCAATCCATGCAAGCGGAGCTCGCGAAGCTCGATCCGAAAGCCCTCGAACAGCTTCCGGCCGACCTCAAAGAGCAGATCGCCAAGGGCGCGCCGGGCGGTTCCGGCGGCTCGTTGCCCGGCCTCGCTCGAGGTCTACCGGGCCTCGGCAGCGGTCTTCCGAAAGGTCTGCCGGGCTTGGGTGGTGGAATGCCGAAATTCCCGGGGCTCCCCGGAAAGAAACGATGACTTTCAGAAACACACTTTTTCGAACGAATAGGAGAACGAAAATATGTCGGTAAAGATTCGCCTCTCGCGCGGTGGCGCCAAGAAGCGGCCCTATTATTACGTGGTCGTCGCCCACAGCGTGAATCCGCGTGACGGCCGCTATATCGAACAGATCGGCACGTTCGATCCGATGCTCAAGAAGGACGATCCGAACCGCGTGAAGCTCAACGACGAGCGCGTCAAGCACTGGCTCGGCGTCGGCGCTCAGCCGACCGATCGCGTGCTCCGCCTGCTCGACGCAAAGGGCCTCGCCAAGCGCACGCCGTCGAACAACCCGGAAAAGGCGAAGCCGAAGAAGAAGGCCCAGGAACGCGCCGCCGCAGCCGCCGAGAAGGCGAAGGCCGCAGAGGGCGCACAGGGCGAAGCGGCTTAAGCCATTAACGCTGAGACGTCTTTCAAAGCCTCTCGGGCCAACGCCCGGGAGGCTTTTGTGTTGCCGATCTCACTGGCCCGAGATTTGGAGCTTGGCCGTAAGCTGCATTTGAAATGATACAAATTCATAAGAAGTCATGTGCGCCGACGGTCTCTACGAAATAGTCTTGTATCGGCATAGCCGACCGATTGGCCCGGCGGGCCGAGCACTTTTGGTGTGCCGATCTGGCCGCCTGTTCGGAGCTGACGCTCGCGGACGGGTCTACAAGGGAAGACTTCGCCTTTATGCAAAGCACGCCGTGCGAAAGGGTTTCCTCAACGCGATCTACGAAACGCCGCCGAGAGTGAAACCCCGCCGCGGGACCACCGTGGATATGCAGAGCATCGTTTCGATTTCCGGCGAGATTGATCCGATAGCGCGAAGCCAACAAACGAAAATTCTTGTCGGCCGCAAAACCGTCGCCGTGAAGATAACCTATCTCGGCCCCTTGCCGTAACGTGCGGAGCGGGGCATCAGAACCCAATGGCAAAAGATCAACAATCCCGCCGCGTGCTGCTTGGTGAAATCTCGGGCGTGCACGGTATTCGCGGCAATATCCTCGTGCGAACCTACACGGCGACGCCTGACGCGATCGCGAGCTACGGCCCACTGACCGACGCGACTGGAGCAAAGACATTCTCGCTCACAATCGTTCGCGTAACGGACAAAGGCGTCGTCGCGCGCATCGCCGGCATCTCCGACCGGACCGCTGCTGAAACTTTGCGCGGAACGAAGCTCTTCGTTGCACGCGACCGGCTGCCGCAAGCGGAAACTTCCGAATTCTACCATGCGGATCTGATCGGCCTCGAAGCCCGCACCGAAGACGGTGCGCCGCTGGGCGAGATCGTTTCGGTTCAGAACTTCGGCGCCGGTGATCTTCTCGAATTGAAATCGCTCGCAGGCGCCAGCGAATTCATTCCGTTTGAGGATCAATGGGTGCCGCACGTCGATCTCGCGACCGGCACCGTCGTCATCAAGCGGCCGCCCTCAACGGGCGAGGAAGCCGAGCCCGGCGAAAACGAAGATCAAGGCTGAATTAAACCGGACAATTGCGCGCGAGCTTCGGAAGCTCGCCCGTCAATCCGGCGGCCTCGGCGAGGATCAATTTCTTGACGCTGCCGACGTGATCGAGCGCCTCGAGCGCGGCACCGCGGCCTGCGCGAAGCACCATGTTGTCGACGCCGAAGATGCGATTCAATCCATCATAGACAGACGCCGACATCAGAGAATCGAAGCGTCGCCAGCGCTGATAGATTTCGAGATGCGACCCGGCGCCGATATCGAGCCCAAGCCGCGCCGCATCGGCAATTACTTCGATAAGAGCCGCGGCATCACGCAAAGCGAGATTGACACCTTGCCCTGCGATCGGGTGGACGCCATGCGCCGCATC
Organism: Hyphomicrobium sp.; assembly: GCA_035547255.1. Classification (GTDB taxonomy): domain Bacteria; phylum Pseudomonadota; class Alphaproteobacteria; order Rhizobiales; family Hyphomicrobiaceae; genus Hyphomicrobium_B. The sequence continues at coordinate 4,188 of DASZVX010000080.1, read as the reverse complement.
GCCGATCAACGCAAAACGGCGCGCCACAAGTTCGCGCGGAATGACGATGTCGAGCGGCCACGACTGCCGCGGACCATCAAGCGCAATCGATCCGAAACCCCCGCCAATCCGCAAATCGAGTTCGGCAACAAAGCCGTCGTCGTCGAGTGCCATGACGCGCGCCGCTTCTTCGCGCGCCGAACTCCACGTAATGCACGCGCGATTGCCCTTGAGAGGCAGGATCGCAAACGGTCCTCCCGGAAGAAAGTGTTGGATCGCGACGCCGTTGTGCGATTCGCTGAACTTGACCGTCGTTACGATACCGGTCTGATCATAGGAGCGCCGAAGCACCTTGATGCCGGCCGCCTCGCGGAGTTTCGACGTCTTGCCGTCGGCCGCAACGACGAGTGACGCGCTGATAAGCGAACCATCCCGAAGCGCAACTTCCGCCGCGGGCTCGCCGAGAATCAAGCTCTCAGCTTCTGCGGGAGCAATCCAAGTGACCGACGGTTCGTCCTTGATCGAATTGAAGAGCGCCGCGCTCAAGACCGCAGCGGGAACCATGTAGGCGGCAGGTTCACCCTCGGCAGTCAGCGCGTCATACGTGAGGCGGGTTGGCCTGATGCCATCCGACAAGGCCGAATCCGAAATCTCGATCGTCGTCATCGGCTGAGCTTCGGGTGCAATGGCCTCCCAGACGCCGAGGCTTTGAAGCACGGCCTTGGCACCGGCCCAGATCGCAAATGCCCGGTTATCGCTCGGCGCCGTGCCGAAACGGCTCGCCCGGTCAATGATGGCAATGCGCAAGTCGGGAGGACCAAGGGCCTGTACCAGCCCCCGCACCAACGCGAGCCCCGCGAAGCTGCCGCCCGCGACCGCAATATCGAATTTCTGTGCTGCTTTCCGGCCGTCCATCGCGCGGCAATTACCCCAACTTGCTTTTCAGGCTATGCGTGCGAGCTTAGACCGCCCGTTACCTTTTTGTCTTCGCTCGCCTGCACCATAGCAAACGGTTCGAGAAATCGCCCTATGACAACCATGCCCGCGACCCCGACTGCTCTCGATATCCTGATCGCGACGCTGACCCTGGAGCCGCTCGAGGACAATCTGTTCCGCGGCCCCCGCGCCAGCGAAGGCTGGCAACGCGTGTATGGCGGCCTTGTGCTCGGACAATCGCTTGCCGCCGCCGCGTCAACGGTCGATCCGACGCGGCCGATCCACTCGCTCCATGGTTATTTCCTTCTCGCAGGCGACCCCGAACGGGAGATCATTTACGATGCCGAGCGCATCCGCGACGGCGGAAGTTTCACGACGCGGCGCGTGCGCGCCATCCAGCATGGCCGTGCCATTTTCTCGATGAGCGCCTCGTTTCATAAGGCCGAAGACGGCTACGACCACCAGTCGACGATGCCGGACGTGCCGCCGCCGGAATCGCTCCCGAGCGCCAAGGAGCTAATGAGCGGCGTAATGGCCAATCTGCCCGAAAACATGCGCGCTTATTGGCGGCGAGAGCACCCGATCGACGTACGGATCGTCGACGCATCACGCTATGCGAGCCGCAAGCCGCAAACGCCCGCGCAAGCAATCTGGCTGCGCGCCAATGGCAGGCTGCCGGACAGCCCGCATCTCCACCAGGCCGTTCTGGCCTATGCCTCCGACTTCACGCTTCTCGACACGGCGCTGATCGCCCACGGCAAGGTCCTCTTCGACAGCGACATCCAGCTCGCGAGCCTCGATCACGCGATGTGGTTCCACCGCCCGTTCCGGGCCGACGACTGGCTGCTCTACGTCCAAGACAGCCCCAGCGCCTCCGGCGCACGCGGCTACTGTCGCGGCGCCATTTACGACCGGCAGCATGGCCACCTTGTTGCCTCGACAGTGCAGGAAGGCTTGATGCGGCCGCGCGAAACCGCCTTTCAGATTAAATAACAGGCAAACGACATTCAGTGCACAACATTTGTGCGCGATGATCGCGCGCGGGCACCGCCCGGCAAACGCCTGAGTACATTTTATCTCAAATAATCAATGCGTTGAGCCACCGCGTCCGAATTGGCACGCGTCTTGACTCCTCTTTCGATGTCCTCGCCGCGGCGTGGCGGCGAGCAGGCTCGTGAGACATCCGGTTGGAGAGGAGGGGGCGCACCCATGAAGCTCATCACTGCCGTCATTAAACCGTTCAAGCTCGAGGAGGTCCGTTCGGCTTTAACGGATCTTGGTCTGCAGGGCATGACGGTGACCGAAGTCAAAGGCTACGGGCGCCAGAAGGGCCACACCGAGATCTATCGCGGCGCCGAGTACGCCGTGAGTTTCTTGCCCAAGATCAAGATCGAGGTCGTCGTGCCGGCCGCGCAGGTGGACAAGGCGCTCGCCGCGATCCAGCGCTCCGCCAAGACCGGCCAGATCGGCGACGGCAAAATCTTCGTGTCCTCCATCGAGCACACCGTTCGCATCCGTACAGGGGAATCCGACGACGACGCGCTCTAGGTGAATTTTCAAATCCGATTTCGTTTCCTTCAATCAGGGAGCACACAACATGAAGTTTCGAACTTTAGCGCGGTACGCGGGGGCCTTGGGAGCACTCGGCGCGATGGCGCTTCTTATCGATCCGGCGCTTGCCCAGACTGCAACTCCGACGCCGCCCGTGCCGAACAAGGCCGACACGGCATTCATGTATATCGCGTCCATCCTCGTGCTGCTGATGACCGTTCCCGGTCTGGCGCTTTTCTACGGTGGACTCGTGCGAACCAAGAACATGCTGTCGATGTTCATGCAGGTTCTCGCGACGCTCTGCCTCGTCGCACTCATCTGGGTGTTCTACGGCTACTCGATGGCCTTCACGAACGGCGGCGCGCTCAACGATTTCGTCGGCGGCTTCTCGAAAGCCTTCCTGCGGGGCGTCGATGCAAATAGCGTCGCCGGGACATTCTCTAATGGCGTCTACATTCCGGAAAACGTCTACATCGTCTTCCAGATGACCTTCGCCTGCATCACGCCATGTCTGATCCTCGGCGCCGTTGCCGAGCGCTTGAAATTCTCCGCCATGCTCCTGTTCATGGCGCTTTGGGTGACATTCATCTATTTCCCGATTGCGCACATGGTCTGGTACTGGGCCGGCCCGGATGCCTTCGCGTCAGCCGCAAAGGCTCTCGCCGCAGCAAGCGCCGACACGAAGGCACAGGCGCAAGCTGCCTATGATGCCGTCATGAACGACGCCGGTATCTCTTTCAAATGGGGTGCGCTTGACTTCGCCGGCGGCACCGTCGTGCACATCAATGCCGGCATCGCAGGGCTTGTCGGCGCGCTCATCCTCGGCAAGCGCATTGGCTACGGCAAGGAACCGATGCCGCCGCACTCGCTCGTCAACTGCATGATCGGCGCCGCCCTTCTGTGGGTCGGCTGGTTCGGCTTCAACGTCGGCTCCGGCCTCGAAGCGAACCCGTTCGCCGGGCAGGTGTTCATCAACACCTTCGTCGCGACCGCCGCCGCGGCCCTGTCCTGGATGATCGTCGAATGGATTTCCAAGGGTAAGCCCTCGGCTCTGGGCCTTGCCTCTGGTGTCGTGGCGGGGCTCGTCGCAATCACACCGGCCTGCGGCTTCTCCGGCGTGATGGGCTCGATCGTGCTTGGCCTCGTCGTCAGCCCGATCTGCTTCTTCTTCTGCTCCGCGATCAAAGGCGCTCTCGGCTACGACGACAGCCTCGACGTTTTCGGAGTCCACTGCATCGGCGGCATCATCGGCGCACTCGCAACTGGCCTGCTCGTCAATCCGCAGTGGGGCGGTGCAGGCATCGCTGATTACGTATCGAAGCCTGGCGAAATGGTCGCTGGCACTTACGACATGGCGACACAGATGCTCGCGCAGTTCAAGGCGGTTTGCATGACCCTCGTTTGGAGCGGCATCGGTTCGGCGATCCTCTTCAAGCTGGTCGACATCGTCATCGGACTTCGCCCATCGGAAGACAGAGAGCGCGAAGGCCTCGACATCACCGATCACGGTGAGAGCGCCTATCACTACTGAGAACCGCGATCGTTCGCGACCCGTGAAGGCCGCGAGCGATCACCACCGTCTCCCGAGCACGAGTCTCCACCTAGACGTGCTCAACTTGGCCCGGCGCAGCCCTGCTGCCGGGTCTTTTTATTGGGTTGCTAGATTTCGATGATGATTTCGCTTCGACGCGTCACGGCTTGAAGCACGCGCCGCAAATCAGC
>DASZVX010000079.1:0-70298 GCA_035547255.1 Hyphomicrobium sp. | reverse complement strand
CCGGCGCCATCGATGCATGCGCCGCGACGAGCGCCGGTGCATCGTTAAGACCGTCGCCCACCATCAGAACCTTACGGCCGGAGTCCTGCAGAGCGGCGATGCGCGCGACCTTTCCATCGGGTCGAACATCCGAGGAAAAGGCGATGCCCAGCGATTCCGCGACGCTCCGCACTGTTTCCGCGCGATCGCCTGACAGGATCTCGATGGCGACGCCCGTCCGCTTCAACTGTTCAAGAGCTTCCGCAGTCCCATCACGAAGGGAATCGCTGAATTCGAACCCGGCGAGAAGTTCGCCATCCTCCGACAGGACGACATTCCATCGATCGTGCGCGACTTCGAGATTCGCGATCTCCGAAACGGCCCATGACGGTCGCCCGAGCCGATACACATGCGTGCCGATGCGAGCCTCCAGCCCTGCACCCGAAACTTCGGTTACGACAGCGTCGCCTTGCAATGACACATCGCCGTCGGCCGCGGCAGCCACCGCGCGCGCGTAAGGATGCTGCGAAGTGAGCGCAATTCCTGCTGCAAGGGTCTTGATCGCCGGAGCTATTGCCGTGCCATTCAAGAGGTGCGGAGTTCCGACCGTCAACGTGCCCGTCTTGTCGAAAACCACGGCGTCGATTTCAGCCAGCCTTTCGAGTGCACCACCGTCCTTGAGCAGTATTCCCTTCTCGAACAGCCGCCGCGCAGCAACGACTTGCACCATCGGAACTGCGAGGCCCAGTGCACACGGGCATGTAATAATCAGGACAGCGATCGCGATGGTGATAGCCCGGTGCACGTCTCCAGTGGCGATCATCCATCCGATGAACGTCAAAAAAGCCGCCGTATGAACCGTCGGCGCATAGAGCTGAGCTGCCCGATCGGAAATCCTCCTGAAACCGGAGCGTCCGGCTTCGGCTGTTTCCATCATCCGCACCATTTCGGCGAGGAAGGAGTCTTTCGCCTCCGCGGTCGCCTCGATCGTCAGCGGTCCGGTCAAATTCATCGTGCCTGCCTGAAGCAGCATCCCCGCGGTCGCCGGACGCGGCAGGCTTTCACCGGTAACGAGCGAGCAATCGAGATCCGATTGGCCTGAGAGTACGCGCGCGTCGACAGGGATGCGATCACCGGCCGACAGGAGGATCGTCATTCCGGGCTTGAGATCGTCGACGGGAGTGTAAACACGCGTTCCGTCGGAGCGCAGGACAAACGCGCCGCGCGCCGCAAGATTGGCGAGACCCGTGACCGCAGTCCGCGCTCTCTCGCGCATCAAATGGTCGAGCGTGCGTCCGATCAGCAGGAAGAACAGGAGAGACGTCGCAGCATCGAAATAGGCATGCGAGCCATGATGGATAGTTTCATAAAGGCTCAAGCCAAATGCGAGCAGAACGCCGATCGAGATCGGTACATCCATGTTGGTGTGGCCGCTCCGAAGCACACTCCAGGCCGAACGGAAGAATATACGGCCGGAATAGACGAGCGCAGGAAGCGCTATCAGGGCGGAAATCCAATGAAACAAGTCCCGTGTCGCGGGATCGGCACCGGTCCAGATCGAAACGGACAGCATCATGATGTTGCCAGCCGCGAAGCCGGCGACAGCAAGCGCACGTATGAGTTCCGAGAGCGTACGGTCTTTTGCGCCCCCCTTTGCGTCGGTGAGATGCGCTTCAAAGCCGAGGCTATGTAATGTTTCTACGAGCGGCGGCGGCACTCCCTCGTCACGCCAGCGAACCGTTACACGCTTGCTCGAGAGATTGACCCGCGCCTCCGATACGCCGGGTAGCTTCGTAAGGCCCTTTTCGATCTTCTGCATGCATCCGCCGCAGCGGATCGTGGGAACCGAGATCTCGACCTGGCGAAAGCCACCCTTGAGTGCGCGGCTTGCAAGCAGCATCTCATCGGCTTTCGCTCGGCCGCCATTCGTTGCAGCCGAAAACCCATTTTCAGAAACACCGGAGGCCATCGCAATATCCAACTCAGCCGTTTCGGCTTCTCAGTCGCCCGCCGGTTCTCGCAGTCTCCGTTGCACAGATCGGCAGGCGCGGGTCTGCGCAACGGCAGGAATTACGGCTTGACGGCCGCGTATGCATGCCAGGTCCCATGCCCGAGCACCGGAAAAACGATGATCAAGCCAAGAAACCCCGTCGCCACGCTCAACCCAACGAGGACGAGCATGATCGCGCCCCACGTCAGCATGAGCGGCAGATTGTTCCAGACCAGCGCCAAACTCGTACCCATCGCCGTCAAAGCGTCGACGCGCCGATCGAGCAGCATTGGTACCGAGAAGGCGCTGATGGCGAACGAGAAGCCACCGAAAAGCGCGCCGACCGCACACCCGACTGCAAGCATCGCCCAGCCGATCGGCGTCGTGAGCAGCATCCCAGTGATATGATCCAAGCCGGGAAACGGACGCATGCCGAAAAACAGCGCATAAATGATGACCGCTGCACGCATCCAAAGCAGCATCAGCAGGCAAAGGAGCGCGCCGGTGAACAAAACCTGCGCCCCCGATTTTGGATGCACAAAGATCATCCGACGCAGACTGACTGGCTCACCATCAGCAATTCTGCGGCTCTTCTCGTAAAGACCGACCGCGAGAATTGGCCCGATGACCATGAATCCTGCGAGCGCCGGAAACAGAATGTAATCGTGGCCATAGAAGAACATGCCGCCAACGATGACGAGCGATAACAGGAAAATCAGCACCCCATAGGCGATGCTCGGAGCAGGATTGATCCAGAAATCGCGCCAACCCCGCGCCAGCCAGCGGAATGCCGTCGACGGAGCAATATCGCGTTTCCATCTCTCCTCGTGCGCCAGGGGCGGGCGAACTGCGGGAATGATTACCATCGACACCTCTCCACCAGCAGGCGCCTCAGGGTGTGCAGGATGATTGTGCGGCACTGAATGATCCTAGGGCTTCATGGGACTCGCCGGGGCGCAAATGCGCGACGCAGTCCGGTTGCGACGAAAATGCGACGTACACCAGATGCCAATTCGCAGCCGCGACGAAAACCAATCCCGCGACGACCGAAAACCAGATCATGATACTGCGTTTCCGCTTTTCCATGGCCTCGATAAAGCTACTTGTGGTCTGGCATCCTCAAGTCGGCAACGTAAAGCGCAAGGATCTTGCGATCGATGGAGGAAAGCCGAGCTTCCCACGTCGGCATGTGTCCCTGTCGCCCGCCCCAGACGGTCGTGTAGACCGTCTCAGGATCGCCGCCGTAAATCCAAAACTGATCGGTAAGATTGGGCGCGCCGGTTTCGCTGTTCCCCTTCGCATCGTCTCCGTGGCAAGACGAGCAATTGTCGGCGAAGATCTTTTGACCCGCCTTCACGTCGTCAGCCGATGCGCCGGTTGCTCCCGACAAGCTCCGTACGTACGCAACGACTTTCTCGATATCGTTGCGCTGCAGAATTCCGTCGTGTCCGAACGCCGGCATTTGCGACGTATGGCTGTCTGGATGCGCAGAGTTGATCCCGACTTTGATCGTTTCAGCAATCTGCTCCGGAGATCCGCCCCAGAGCCACGAATTCGTGGTCAGGTTCGGGAAACCCTTGCCGCCCGTCGCATGCCGGCCGTGGCAAGCCGCGCAATTATCGCCAAACAGCGTCTTCCCCGTTTCCCGAACGTCATGCATCAGCTGCGGATCTTTCTGGATGTCCGCAAAGCTCTCTTTCTCGATGCGATCGGTCCAGGTCGCGCGGCCGAGTGCCGCCTGCTTCACATCTTCGGTCACGTAGGTCCGCTGATCGAATCCGAGCAGCCCCTTTGTGTAGCTCGTGCCTATCGGCCAAGCCGGCATCAGGATCCAGTAGCCGACCCCAAACGCGAACGCGAGGATAAGGAAAAAGTAGACCGGACGCGGAACAGGCGTATTCAATTCCTTGATGCCGTTCCACTCGTGCCCCGTCGTCAGGTAGCCTGTGTGAGGATCGCGTTCTTCTACCGACATGGTTTATCCTCATCGACAAGGATCGCCTCGGCAGCTTCGTCGAACTGCTTCTTGTTGTTGGGCCAATACGTATAGATGACGACGATCACCGACAGCCCCAGCAAATAGAAGAGGCCGAACGATTTCGAGAACCAAACGAGCGTCTCGTGTTCGATGTTCATGATCATTTTCCCGCAGAGGCTAACGGCTTCTTGGCGGCGTCTGTGAGATGGCCGAGCACCTGCAGATACGCGACCAGCGCATCCATCTCAGTCAGTTCTTCAGGATGGCCATCGAAAGCCCGCACCGTGGTCGCCTTGCCATAGCGCTTCACGACTCCCTCGGCCTCTTTCGAGTCCGGAACCGCCTGCCCAAGGGCATCCGACGAGGCATTCGCGATCATATCGTCGGTATAGGGCACGCCGACCGTGCGAAGCGCACTTAGATCTTCACCGAGATTGCTGGTCTTCAGAGGATTGCGCAAAAGCCAGTCATAAGCCGGCATGACCGATTCCGGCACGACATCTCGAGGATTGTTGAGATGGGCAACCTGCCATTCGTCGGAGTATTTACCGCCAATCCGCGCGAGATCAGGGCCTGTCCGTTTCGAGCCCCACAGCATCGGATGATCGTATTTCGACTCGACGGCCAGCGAATAAGGGCCATAGCGCTCGACTTCGTCGCGCAGCGTACGGATCATCTGCGAATGGCAGGCGTAGCAGCCTTCGCGGATATAGATGTTGCGACCCGCAAGCTCGAGCGGCGTGTAAACCCGCATGTCGGGCGCATCTTCGACCGTCTGGTGGATGGTGAAAAGCGGAGCGATCTCGACGAGGCCGCCGATGCTTGCGACGGCAATGATGCCGATCACCAGGCCGATCGCCTTACGCTCCAGCCGATAATGAAAGCCGAACATCCGCTTACTCCCCAGCCTGCAACGCCGGTGTTCCCGCCAGCACGGGGTCGGGGTGATCGCCCATCAGCTCGGAGGCCGCTCGCGGCGCCGTACGGATCGTCATCCAGATGTTGTAGCAGCCAACCGCCGCGCCGATCAGGAAGAAAAGGCCACCGACGGCGCGGGCGATATAGTAGGGCCGCATCGCGACAAGAGAATCGACGAAGGAATATGCGAGGGTTCCGCTGTCATTGTAGGTTCGCCACATCAGTCCTTGCACGATACCCGAGTTCCACATCGCAACGATGTAAATGAGGGTTCCGGCGAGGGCGAGCCAGAAGTGGACCTCGACCAGCTTCCAAGAATACATGGCATCGCGTTTCCAAAGCCACGGCACGAGAGCGTAGATCGAGCCGAAGGTGATCATCGCAACCCACCCGAGGGCGCCCGCGTGCACGTGCCCGATCGTCCAATCCGTGTAGTGGGAAAGCGCATTCACCGGACGGATCGCCATGAACGATCCTTCAAATGTCGACAGCCCGTAGAAGACGGCAGCGACCATCATGAAACGCAGCGTCGCGTCATCGCGGACTTTGTCCCATGCGCCGTTGAGCGTCAGCAACGCATTTCCGGCGGACACCCATGACGGGATCAACAGCATCAGTGAGAAGGTCATTCCCAGCGTCTGCACCCATTGCGGCAGCGCCGTATAATGCAGGTGGTGCGAGCCTGCCCACATGTAGAAGAACGTAATGCCCCAGAAGCTGATGATCGACATCCGATAGGAATAGATCGGGCGGCCGGCACGCTTCGGCAGGAAATAGTACATCATGCCGAGAAAGCCGGAGGTCAGGAAGAACGCGACCGCATTATGCCCGTACCACCACTGCGTCATCGCATCTTGGACGCCCGAGAAAAGCGAGTAGCTTTTCGCACGGAAGAAGGACGTTGGAACGGCGAGATTGTTGACGATGTGAAGCATCGCTACGACTAGGATGAACGCCAGAAAGTACCAATTGGCGACGTAGATGTGCGGTTCTTTGCGCCGTGCCAGCGTCCGCAGATAAAGGATGAAGTACGCGACCCAGACCACGACGAGCCAGATGTCTGCATACCATTCGGGCTCGGCATATTCCTTGGATTGCGTGATCCCCATCACGTAGCCCGTCACGGCGAGCAAGCAGAAGAGGTTGTAGCCAAACAGCACGAACAACGGACTGAGTTGGTCGGGCAACCGAGCACGCGATGTCCTCTGCATGACGTAGAAGGACGTTGCGATAAGAGCGTTGCCACCAAATCCGAAAATGATGCCGGTCGTGTGGACAGGACGTATGCGGCCGAAACTCGACCAGCCGGCGTCGAAAGTCAGGTTTGGATTGACCAGAAGCCAGGCGACCCAATCGCCGATAAACATCGCGAACACGGCCCAGGCCATCGCCAATACGATGCCGGCTTTCGTCGGCTCGTCATAATAGCGGTCGAAGCGGTCCTCTCCGGGCTCGGGCTCGAAATACCCCGAAATCACGAACAGCATCCCGGCAAGCGCATAGACAAGAATTAGGACGCCGTGTCCGCCAATCAGATCGTCACGACCGCCAACCGCGATCAACAGACCGATCCCGGCAAGCGCCAGCGTTATGAGCATCGCGGCATGACGCTCGAATTTCGTAAGTTGTCCGATCATTCCTACATGCCCCTTCAACCGCGAAACGGCCATCTGGCATGTATCTTCTGCCGCGCAGGCCGATAAGTAGGTCTCGCTAACACTCTATAACCTATTCTCCGCATGGCCGTAAATCGTCAGGCGTCACCGCGGTTTACAAGAAGCCGAAGCCGAACGTCGACAAATGTACGGAAAGGCTGCCCAAACGCAGCTTTGCCTTTCATCAAATCTCAAGAGTTTGCAGACCGACACAGGCCTTAGGTCGCATCCGGCCAGAACATGCGTCACCGTCAGATGACTTCCGCCGTTTCATCGGAAAATAACGTGCCGGCTTCGGCGTGACGGTGAAAAACGTCCTCGGAAAGTTCTGAAACGTTGTTCTGGCGCGTGGTCTCCAGCATAGTTGCGATGCGCTCTTTTGAGCGATCGAGATCGCGGCTATCAAGCGCGCCCGAACGCCGCGCATGAACAAGGCGCCCGGCCAGTGGTCGCGCACGCTCAGTATCGGCCCAATGAGCGCAGATCATCAGCATGTCATTCCCCGCTGCCATAAAGTTCACGGCCATTTCGGGATTGTCGAACAAGCGGCTGACCGCGCGCATTCCGACATCATCCGAAACGATGACGCCCTCGAAACCCAACTCCTTCCTGAGCAGAGAGTGGGTAATCTTGCGCGACAACGTCGCCGGCCAGTCCGGGTCGATCGCCTTGAAAAGAATATGTGACGTCATGATCATGCCGAACCCCGCATTGGCCGCGGCCGCGAAGGGCAGCAGCTCTCGCCGCCGCAATTCATCGAGAGTGGCGTCGATAACCGGAAGTTCAAGATGCGAGTCGACCTGCGTATCTCCATGACCCGGAAAATGCTTGCCGCACGCCCGGACGCCGTTAGCCTCCATCTGCTTGGCAAATTCCAGTGCCTTGGCGATCACCCCCTCGGCGGTTCTGTCGAAAGACCGCCCCCCGATCACCGGATTTTTCGGGTTGCTGTCGATATCGAGGACGGGCGCAAAGCTAAGATTGACGCCGAGAGAAGCAAGTTCGACGCCCATGGCTGCACCGACCGCTCCGGCGTTTGCTCCCCACGACCGCGCATAACCGTATCTGGTAATCGGAGGCGGCGTTCGGCAGACGCGGCCGCCTTCGTGGTCGATTGCGATAAACAGGCGGTCCCGTCCCACCTCTTCACGGATGGCGCCGATCAGCTTCGCATGATCGGAGAGCCATGCTTCGTAAGGCAAATCGTGACCGAAATTGCTCTTATAGAGAATGACGCCAGCCGGGCGAAGATCGCGAAGCAACGCGCGATCCGCTGGGTGAAGCGAAGCGGTCGGACGCAACCCGACAATGAAATGGTCGCCTACACTTGCGAGATCGGTTCTGGACATGTGCGCTTCTTTTTAGGATCGGACCAACAAGCAGGCGGCTGATCGAACCACCCGCCAACCCGATGACTGTCGCATTGCGACAGTCCCGGAGAACTTTGCATTATTTCACACTTGGCGTCGTCGCAATAACCTTGGCCCTCAATACGGCGGAGCTTTGCGCGAACGCTGCGCCTTCGCCGCCTCGGTCCACCACATCAGATCGTCCGCAAATCGGGGAAATGCCTGCAGAAGGGCTTCACCGGCCTTGCCTATCGGTTCCCCACCCTCGTCGAGCGTCTGGTCGATCGGGCCGACGGCGAGCGTGCTCGATATGACAATGAGGCCCATCTCCGAGAGCGTATCGCGCCATGCGAGCCCCGACCTTATGCCGCTGAAGCGCCCGGCAGAATAACTGGCGATCGCTGCGGGCCGCCAGAACCACTCCTCAAGAAAATGATCCGTGAGATTCTTGAGGCCCGGCTGCACCCCCCAATTATATTCGCCCGTCACAAATATGAAGGCGTCGGCCACTTTGATCTTGCTTGCTAGAGCCTCCAACACCGCCGGCGCAGCGCCCGGCTTATATTCTTTGTACATCCTGTCGAGCATCGGGAGATTGACCGCCTTCGCGTCGACCAGCTCCACGTCTTCGCCGCGTGCCTTCATGCGCGAAAGAATGAAGCTCGCAAGACGGATGCCTTTGCGATCAATGCGATAGGAGCCGTAAAAAACGAGAATCTTGCTGGCCATCGGTTGCGCAGTCCGCGTTCTATGATCGAGACGGTCGGACGCCCGTGATTATCACAAACCGAACTCGGCGACACGTTCCGAATATAGGGTTGCTTCCTGAATAAAAAACGGCGGACTGAAGTCCGCCGTTTTCAAGTACGGGAAGAGGTGGTGATGAACGCTAGAACCTCACCTTGATGCCGCCGTAGGCAGCGAACGGCATCGATGGCGTAATGGAACGCGGATTCGAGAAGTTGATCTCACCAAGCGACGCATCGGAAGCTTCTTCAGTATCGAATAAGGTGCCGTAGGTTCCGAAGTGCGCATCGAACAGATTGTCGATCAATCCGTAGATTTGGATATGATCGGTCACGTCGTAAGACGTGTGCAGATTAACCTTTGCATACCCCGCGAGCGGCTTGTTGGAGTTATTTTCGTCACCGTAGAAGTACTGGCTGCTCGCCGCGATGAGATCCGCGCCGAACTTCCACTTGTGCGTCAGCCAGTAGTCGAAGCCTGCCTTGAACAGATGCTGCGGAACACCTGGAATCCTGTCGCCTTTGTGAACTTGCAAGCAGACATCGTCTTCGTCCGCGTCAACAGGTTCGGCGCACTCACCGGCTGCCGGATTGTTCGGCGAAAACGCCTCGTAAGGCTTGTCGAAAATCGCGTCGGTGAAGGTGTAGCTGGCGTAGACCCGGTACCTATCCGTATTATACTGCATGGCCGCCTCGACACCTTGGCGAAGCGTATCGGTGGCATTGATGAAGTAGCCACGCGTTCCATTGTTCGCAATTTGCGTGACGATGTCGTTGGTGTTCAACGTACGGAACAGCCCGACATTCCACTGGAAGTGATCATGCGGGTTGCCGTAATCACCTCTGAAGCCCGCTTCCCAGGTATGGGAGACAACCTGTTTCAACGGCGGGTCAGCCGTCAGGAAGCTCTCGATGAGGCACGGGTTCGTAGGATCGGCGCAGGCCGACTCGCCCGGTGTCGGTGCACGGTTCGCTTCGGAATAGCCCCCATAGACTGACAGCCCTGGCAAGAGCTTATAGGTCAGACCGGCCGCGGGATTGAACCTCTGATAGATACTTGTGGCGTTGAGCTCGGGATCGGTCGGATCATCGAGGTTTTCGAGCGAAACGGCCGCATAGTTCCAGCGGCCGCCAACCGTCAAAGACAGTCTCGATGTCAAATCGATCGTATTGGTGAAATAGATACCGACATAATCGTTGATCGTCGCAAGATTGCGCGGACCGTCGTCGTCCCCGCCGATGATGTCTCCCGTTCCTTGCACAACAAAGTGCGGAAGAAAGAACCCGACCTCACTCTGGGCGTTGTATGAAGCGTGACCATGATCGAAGCTCGTGCCGATCAGGAATTGGTTGTTTAACCCGAATACCTTGGATTTGTTGACCGCCTGCAGCGAGAAACCGTAGCTGTCTGCGTTTTGCGATGTGCCGTCGATTGAGCCTAGGACACCGCCGGGATTGCGAATGGGATCACCGTTCGTGTTCTCGAGGACACCATCATCACCGCAAACAAAGGGGCCGCATGCATCGAAGTCGGCGATATTTCCATCAAAGTGCGTTTGCTTGAAATGCCGGTAGTAGGCGACACCCTGAACTGTCGTTGATGGAGTTACGACGACAGAGCCGTTGACCGACACCATCTCCATCTGGTTGTCGGTGGTCTGAGGCGACGTAAAGGCACGATCCCAACCCTTATCAAGGAGCTCGACCGGCGCCGCAGCGGTTATGCCGTAGGAGTTGTTGGCGCCGCTGAAATTGATGTGGAACTCGGAACCGTCCCCTCTAACGCCGAGGTCGGCGAACATACGATTGATCGTCGTCGGCGAGAATTCACGCCAGCCATCGTCGTTGATGTTTTCCAAGGCGATATAGGCGGCATAGTTGCCGACCTGCATACCGGCTTGCATCGACTCCTGAATGCGTCCGAACGATCCGGCGCGAACGTCGAACTCGGCGCCCTGAAAATGGAAGCCATCTTGCATGTCGAAAGAGATGGCGCCTCCGAGCGCGTTCAGGCCGAAGACCGGATTGCCGGTCATAACCGTGACGTTCCGGATCGCCATTTCCGGAATGAAGTCGTAGTTGACGACGTCGCCGAACGCTTCGTTGATGCGCACGCCGTTCTGATAGACGGCAAGCCCCTGTGCAACGCCGTTGACGGGCGAGGATTCAAAACCGCGGAACTGCACGTCCGTCTGGAAGCCGTTACCCTGAAGATCGCCAACGATGATGCCCGGGACGTGCTGAGCAAGAAAATCTTGCGGGATAACCGCGCCCGTCGATGCAATATCGGCAGCGGTGACTGTGCTGACGGTACTCGGAACCTTTGCGATCGGAATCTCACTGCCGCGCACTGGCGACATCTTGACTTCGGTCGGCGCTGCGAAATCCGAGGTTTCGCTTGTTGCGTCCACAGGCGCTGCAGACGGCGCGACCGGGGAAGTCGCCTTCGCTTTCTTTTTCGCCTGCTTCGGCTTGGCTTGCTCTTGGATCACCTTCACTTCGGGAAGATTGCCGCTTGAAGTTGCTGGAGCCTGTGCATCGGCAGCAGGCGGATTCTGCGTCGTTCCAGAATTACCACCCGCATCCTGAGCTACAGCGACGGCCGCCCCGTCAAAGACTGCAAAGAGTGCAATGGCTGCTGCCGAAGCGAAAAGTTGACGCCTCATTCCCTGGTATTCCCCCATGTTCCCGCAGCCGATTTGCCTTCCCAAGCAAATATTCAGCACGCAGACATTCCCAGCGGTCAGCACAACAACCGCCGCTCGGGCCAGGAGAGTGGGCATTTGACGGGTGGATCAATCCAAGGGCGGACCCGATTATTTCCCGAATGATATTTCGCTCCGCGGGCGTAACCCGCGAGGCACAGGCACAAAATGAAATGGGAATAACGGGAAATACATATCGGGAAGTTTTTCCCGATTCAGTTTGCGTAAGGAAGACTTGAGTTGTCTAAGCATGCGATGAGACCGGGCCCATCTCCGCGACTTCGAATCACCTTTTGTACGTCGCAGACGCGTGAATCGGATTTCGAGCGGCAACGCTCGCGATCGTTCCCAACAACGAGGATCTCACGCGCGTCTCGCCCCAACCGCTTCAAGAGAAGGGTGAGCCGTTACTTCTGAGCGTGCACCGATGCAGCCTGCTGCAAAACGCCTTTGAAATTGTCGTAGATCGACTTGGCGTTTCGATTGAAGGTCGGCAGCTTCGCCGCGACCTGCGAATTCAGCCGTCCGACCGCACCTTGTCCAAGCGCAGCATCGAGAGCCTGCGCATAGACTGGTATCGCGGCCCAGTCGGCGACGGTCTGCTCGGTTATCTCGACATGAAACTGGAAACCGTATGCATTATCGCGATATCGGAAAGCCTGAACCGCGCACGCATCCGATGAGGCGAGTACGCACGTATCCGCAGGCAACCTGACAACCTCGGCACCATGCCACTGAAGAACATCGATGGGATCTGCAATGCCGCGGAAAAGAGGATCATCTTTCCCCTCTTGCGTTTGTCTCACCGTCAAAACGCCGACTTCCGGCGTCTTTCCCGGAGCGACTTCGCCCCCGATGGCTGCCGCGAGCAACTGATGCCCCAGGCATATGCCGAGGTAAGGCCGGCCAAGATCGACAACGAATTTACGGATCGCGGCTTTTTCCGCGACGAGCCACGGATGCTTGTCTTCTTGCCAAACATCCTGCGGGCCGCCCATGACGACCATGAGATCGTAGGCAGAAACATCCGGCAACGCGTCGCCGGCATCGAGTTCGACCGTATCCCAGCTCAGGCCATCTGCTTTGAAAAAATCCCGGAAAATTCCGGGATGCTCGACGTCGACGTGCTGCAAAACGAGAATTTTCATCGACCACCACCGCCTTCGATAGCTCATTCCACTGTGACGCCCCGAGGTCCGTCACGATGATCTAGGATCGCACACTGGAACCGAGCGTACGATATTGAGAATCGTCGTGACAGCCACGAGGCGCCCGCGGAGGAACAACGGGCGTCCGTGGAGGGCCTTGCGGCCCTCACCGGCGTGGGATCAGATGTCGAGCGTGTTGTCCCGCTCCCACTGTGTCAGGTGAGACACGTAGGAGTTCCACTCTCTCATCTTCATCTTGACGTAGGAGTCGGCGAACTCGTTGCCCAGCGCTTCTTTGAGCTCCTGGTCTTTGTCGAAGTTCCGCAACGCGTCGAGCAGATTGAGCGGCAGCTTCGGCGCATCCTTCACGAGATGGCCGTCCTGGTACATGTCGATATCGAGACGCTTGCCTGGATCTGCGGACTTGTTGATGCCGCTCAAGCCTGCAGCAATGATGACGGATTGCAGCAGATACGGGTTGACGGCGCCGTCCGGCAATCTGATCTCGAAGCGACCCTTCCCCGGAACGCGGACCATGTGCGTCCGGTTGTTGCCGGTCCAGGTGACCGAGTTCGGCGCCCAGGTTGCACCCGAAGCAGTTCTCGGAGCGTTGATGCGCTTGTAGGAGTTGACGGTCGGGTTCGTGATGGCGGCAAGGGCTTCCGCGTGGCGCATGATGCCGCCGAGGAAGTTATATCCCTGCTTCGACAGGCCCATCTCGTCCGACGAGTCATAGAACGCGTTGACCTTGCCGGTTTTATCCCAGACCGAGATATGCGCGTGGCAACCGTTGCCGGTGAGGTTCATGAACGGCTTCGGCATGAACGTCGCGCGAAGTCCGTGCTTCTCGGCGATCGCACGCGTCATGAACTTGAAGAACGCGTGGCGGTCTGCGGTCAGCAGGGAATCGTCGAAGTTCCAGTTCATTTCGAACTGACCGTTCGCGTCCTCGTGGTCGTTCTGGTAAGCGCCCCAGTTGAGTTCCTGCATGTAATCGCAGATTTCCGCGATCACGTCGTAGCGGCGCATCAGGGCCTGCTGGTCGTAGCAGGGCTTCGCGGCGTTGTCCTTGCCGTCCGACACCTGCGTGCCGTCGGCATTGGTGAGGAAGAATTCGCACTCGACGCCGGTCTTGACGTAAAGACCTTTGGCTGCCGCCTGTTCGCGGAGCTTTTTCAGGATGACGCGCGGCGCCTGGGCGACCGGCTTATCTTCCATGACGAGGTCGGCGGCGACCCAGCCGACTTCGCGATTCCATGGAAGCTGGATCAGCGACGTCGGATCAGGAACGCCAAAAAGATCGGGATGCGCCGGTGTCATGTCGAGCCACGTCGCAAATCCGGCAAAGCCTGCGCCGTCCTTCTGCATATCGGCGATCGCCGATGCAGGAACGAGCTTGGCGCGCTGGAAGCCGAACAGGTCCGTGAACGAAATCATGAAATAGCGAATGCCACGTTCTTTCGCTATTGACGCAAGATCGAGATCTTGCGCAGTGGGTGCTAGATCTAAGGGCATTTATCACTCCCGTGATTTTTATTCGTTTGAGTTTATTTAAAATAGAACGGGCGGCTTAAAAGCCGCCCGAGCCATTCACTCCAGGAATCCAAGTCGTACCGGCGAGAGGCACACGCGCCATCGCCGCAGCCTCCATCGTGAGAGCGCAGAGATCCTCCGGCTCCAGATTATGGATGTTGTTATGGCCCGCGGCACGAGCAACCGTCTGGATCTCGAGCGTCATCACCTTGAGGTAGTTGGCGAGCCGCCGTCCAGCGCGGATCGGATCGAGCCGTTTTGAAAGCTCCGGATCCTGCGTCGTGATGCCGGCCGGATCCTTGCCCTCGTGCCAGTCGTCGTAGCAACCGGCCTTCGAGCCGAGCTTTTCATATTCGGCTTCGAGCGCCGGGTCGTTATCGCCGAGAGCCACCAGAGCGGCGACACCGATCGAAACTGCGTCCGCACCGAGAGCCAAGGCCTTGGCCGCGTCCGCGCCGTTTCTGATTCCGCCCGAAACGATGAGCTGAACCTTGCGATGCATGCCGAGATCCTGCAGCGCCTGCACGGCCGGACGAATGCATGCGAGGATCGGCAGACCGACGTGCTCGATGAAGACTTCCTGCGTTGCAGCCGTACCGCCCTGCATGCCGTCGAGCACGACGACGTCAGCGCCGGCCTTAACCGCCAGAGCCGTGTCGTAATAAGGACGCGTGCCACCGACCTTCACATAGATCGGCTTTTCCCAGTCGGTGATCTCACGAAGCTCAAGGATCTTGATTTCGAGATCGTCGGGTCCTGTCCAGTCGGGATGACGGCAAGCCGACCGCTGGTCGATACCCTTCGGCAGATTCCGCATTTCGGCAACGCGATCGGAGATCTTCTGACCGAGCAGCATGCCGCCGCCGCCGGGCTTTGCACCCTGGCCGACAACGACTTCGATCGCATCGGCCTTGCGAAGATCGTCGGGGTTCATGCCGTAGCGTGACGGAAGGTACTGGTAAACCAGCGTCTTCGAATGCCCACGCTCTTCCGGCGTCATACCGCCGTCGCCCGTTGTCGTCGACGTACCGGCGATGTTCGCGCCGCGCCCCAACGCTTCCTTGGCCTGGGCCGAGAGAGCACCGAAGCTCATGCCTGCGATCGTAATCGGGATCTTGAGCTCGATCGGCTTCTTCGCGAACCTCGTCCCGAGCGTAACCGCAGTCGAGCACTTCTCACGATACCCCTCGAGAGGATAACGCGACACCGAAGCGCCGAGGAACAGAAGATCGTCGAAGTGGGGCAAGTGCCGTTTGGTCCCGCCGCCACGGATATCGTAGATGCCCGTTGCTGCTGCACGCCGGATTTCCGACATCGAATAATCGTCGAACGTCCAGGATTTCCGCGGTGTTGTCTGTGGATTATGGTAAGTCATCAGTATGCATCCGCGTTATCGATGTTGAAGTTATAAAGCTTGCGGGCCGAGCCGTAACGCTTGAACTCGCTCGACTTGACGTTGGAAAGTCCAGCGTCCTTGAGGAGCTTGGTCAGCGTCTCGTGATGTTCGGGACGCATCTCTTTCTCGATGCAGTCGGCGCCGAGGCTCTTCACCGTGCCGCGCACAAAGAGCTTGGCCTCGTAGATCGAGTCACCGAGCGCATCGCCCGCATCGCCGCACACGACGAGATGGCCTGACTGCGCCATGAATGCCGACATATGACCGATGTTGCCGTTGACCACGATGTCGATGCCCTTCATCGAGATGCCGCAACGCGACGAAGCGTTGCCTTCGATGACGAGCATGCCGCCACGACCCGTCGCACCTGCGTACTGGCTGGCGTCGCCCTTGATGACGACCTTGCCGGACATCATGTTTTCGGCGACGCCGGGACCGGCCGAACCGTGGACGGTGATAGCCGCCTGCTTGTTCATGCCTGCGCAGTAATAGCCGACGCTGCCCTTCACATCGATTGCGATCGGCGCGTCGACGCCGACCGCCAGCGCATGCGCGCCGCGCGGATTAAGAATTTCCCACGAGGCTTCGTTGGCGCCAGAATCCTGGCGGTGAAGGTCTTCATTGAGCTCGCGTAACGAGCTTTTAGAGAGATCGATCGTTCTCATTTGTCGGCACCCTTGCTGACGTTAGCGTTCCCAGAAGTAGACGGTTGCGGGCTCCGGCTCCCACACATGCGCCTTGTCGATATCGGGAAGGTCAACCAACGCCCGATACTCCGATCCAAACGCAACGTAGTCGTCGGTTTCGGCCATGACGGCTGGCTTGCAAGCGATGGGGTCGCGGACGACGCCAAAGCCGTTCTTCGTGCCGACAACGAAGTTGAAGAAACCATCGAGGTCGTCGATCGTGCCGCGGAGAGCATCTCCGAGATTGAGACCCTGCTTCATGCGCCACGTGATGTAGGCTGCGGCGACTTCGGTGTCGTTTTCCGTCTCGAAGCGCATGCCGTCGCGACGCAGCTCGCGCCGGAGGCTGGCGTGATTGGAAAGCGACCCGTTATGCACGAGGCACTGATCCGGCCCTGTCGAGAACGGATGCGCGCCGAGGGTCGTCACTGCGGATTCGGTCGCCATACGGGTGTGGCCGATGGCATGGCTACCCGTCATCTTCGCGAGTTCGAAGCGCTTGGCGACATCCGTCGGGAACCCGACTTCTTTGTAGATTTCGATCGCCTCGCCCGCACCCATGATCCGGATGTTCGGGGTGTTGGCACGGAGCCAGGCCACGACCGCGTCCGACTTGTCCGACGGAAGCGTCAGGACGGCGTGGCTGCTCTTCAAAGCAAGCTCGGACGAAACGCCGGCTTCCTTCTTGATACGCTCGGCGAGACCCTTGAACGCATCGGCGTCAGCCGACTGGATCGTGATTTTGCTTTTGCCTTTGCTCGGGGTGCCGTAAACCGCAAACCCAGCGGAGTCCGGACCGCGCTCACACATCGTCCCCAGCATCTTGGAGACCATGCTCCCGAGCTGAGGTTCAAGTGCCTGATTTTTAAGAAAAAGACCAACTATTCCGCACATGACGGCCTGCCTTTTCGAATAAGAATGCTTCACATCGACTTATGCGACTTTAGGGCCCTCGTCAACTGATACGAACATTTTTTTCTCGTGAAGAATTTGAAATTTAAATCCGGGCATTCCAGGGGTGGACCGGACCTGCGCCGGCACGCCATCAACATCTCGCCGGGCTGGGCTTGGACGCACGGAGACCAAAGGTGCCAGGGCGCTCGTTATCTCGTCCTGAGTTGAGGAAGCGAAGTCTCCGAAGCCCGGGCTTCACCGAGGCGAACACAGATCATCCGTCAACGGAATATAAACCATCAAAATTTAGATTTGCGAGCCTGACAGCACACGTCGGCTGAGCCGGGCGGGAAAACGTCTCAACCACAATTCGGATTCGAAAACTGCGACAGGCATGTCCACTTGCCGGTCGCAGGTGGTGCTGGCGTGTGTCCCGCAGCGTCGCCGGCGCCGTGCGGCGAGGCGCGTGAATGCGCCTCGCTTGCACTCACTGAGATGCAAATTGAGCAACGAGTTGTATCGGAAAACGCGTGATGCTTTCGCAGTGAAGCTTTCGCGTGACTCCGGCAGTCGCAAATGCTCGGGCCTTCGAGACGCCACCGTCAAATAAAGTTAGCATTCGCGAAGCAAGTTCTATCCTTCATTCGCGAGCGGAACCCCAGTGGACTTACTTTCTGCGAAACGCAAAGCAAGCGCTGTATCATTCGCGTTTGCCACTCTGATCGCTGTTGCGTGCTCCAATGGTTCCCTTGCACATGCAGCGCAGGGAGATCTCGCAAAACAGCAAGCGCTGTATCGCGAAAAGCTCGCCGAATATACGAATGCGCGTACAGCCTATGAAGAAGTCGCTGGCCCTTACTGGAAATCGATCACCGAGAAACGATCGCGGCGGCGGGCGAGACACTCGTTCAAGGGCATCGCCGCAAGCGATTACATATTGAAACAGCCGCCGTTCTATTCCGGCCCTCCGAAGCCACAGAACCCGGAAGGCGCAATTTCAACCGAAAAAGCTGTTCCTGTCGTCGCCGATTTCTTGAGAGAAGCAAAAGCGCAGTTCAACTTCACTCCTGACACGCCCGCCACTGAGAACGATTACAAGCGCGCTTACGTTGCCGCGGCACGCGCCGCAGGTTTGACCGCCGAGCAATGCGTCAGGATTTATGCCTTCGAGTCCGGCGGCGACGGCACCTACGATGTGCAGGCAGGATTGGAATACAATGTGCCCGGTGCGCGCGCCATTACAACGGCGCTTGGGTACAATCAGCTACTCGGCACCAACAGCGTCGAGCTTCTCGCCGAGGCCGGAGATGAATTTCTCTCGGCACTCAGAAGAAAAGCTGATGCGGCGCAAGGAGCACGCTTGGAGGCGCTGAGAAACAAGATCGACGTTCTCAAGAAAATGATAGCATTCAGCCGAACCGTTCCCGACCGCTGGAATGATCACGCACGTCTCGCCGATACGCCGAAAGGTTTGGGCATCCATGCGCTCAACCTTGATGTAGACGTCGGCCCGCTGCTCCAAGTGAGAAAGCTGCTGACCTCCGTCGAATTCGCCAAGCGCTACGACCTCAAGGCCCCACTGTCGGCAGCCGAATTGGAGATGATGAATTTGACCGGCGACGGCAGCGGCTTCGAAATGGTCGTGATGTCGAAAGACCTGCGTGACAAAATTCCAACATCGAATTTCTTTCAGCGCGGCGGTTACGAGCGCAATCCGGTGGCCAGCGTCAACAACACCGTCGCGAAACTCATCGCCGCCACGAATGCAAAAATGGACACCGAGGTTCAGTTACAAGGCGCCAAGACCTTGGCTGCCCTTTTCGAAGAATTCCAGTAATGCGGCCGAACACCCCGATTCGGCCCCAAACCGCGCCGATTTGCGCCAGCGG
Organism: Hyphomicrobium sp.; assembly: GCA_035547255.1. Taxonomy (GTDB): domain Bacteria; phylum Pseudomonadota; class Alphaproteobacteria; order Rhizobiales; family Hyphomicrobiaceae; genus Hyphomicrobium_B. The sequence continues at coordinate 51,432 of DASZVX010000079.1, read as the reverse complement.
ATAACGTGTAATTCTTCTTTATTTGAGGGGTGAAATCAGAGAATTTGCGGGCGGCCGAGTTCACGGCTGCCAGGTGCGCTCAGTTATCCAGATGGGTCGGGGGAATGACAGCATTCACAAACGAGGCCGTCCTTTCGGTCAAGCATTGGACTGACACCCTCTTCAGCTTCACGGCCACGCGAAGCCCCAGTCTCCGCTTTGACAGCGGCCAGTTTGTCATGATGGGCCTCGAGATCGATGGGCGGCCGCTGACGCGCGCCTATAGCGTCGTCAGTGCCAGCTATGACGAGTTTCTGGAATTTCTGAGCATAAAGGTTCCGGATGGCGCGCTGACCTCGCGTCTGCAGCACATCAAAGAGGGTGACAAGATTTTGGTCGGACGAAAGCCGACCGGCACCTTGATCATCGCCAATCTGAAGCCCGGCCGAAATCTCTATCTTCTGGGCACCGGAACTGGCCTCGCGCCGTTCATGAGCATCATTCGTGATCCGGAAACCTACGAGCGCTTTGAAAAGGTCGTGCTCGTTCACGGTTGTCGGATCGTCTCGGAACTCGCTTACGGTGACAGGATCATGCGCGAGCTTCCAACGGACGAGTACATTGGAGACGCCATCCGCTCCAAGCTCATCTATTTTCCGACCGTCACGCGCGAGCCGTTCAAGAATCGCGGACGCATTACCGAGTTGATGAAAGCACCGGAGTTCTTCGCCGAGATAAACCTTGCCAACTTCTCCAATGAGCATGATCGCGTCATGCTCTGCGGCAGCCCATCGATGCTGAGCGAGCTCAAGACATTTTGCATCGAACAAGGCTTCAAGGAAGGCAACTCCGGCGAACCGGGAGACTTCGTCGTCGAGAAAGCATTCGTCGAGAAGTAACCCTACCAATTCACTTCATCGATGCGGCCCAATTCGTGACGCCACTCGCGGTCACGCCGGCGCTTTACGCGCGAACGCGATGAACCCCAACGCGCAACCCTGGTATAAATTTGCGAGAATAAGGTCTATAAGTTCGAGACGCCCCATCCGATATCAAACCGAGGGAGTCGAGAGAGCATGGCCGAGTGGAACTTGAGAAGCACGCGCCGCGGTTGGGACGACTGGTTCGGTATTTTCCTCGGGATCTTGATTGCCTTGGCGCCTTGGATTGTCGAGGAGGTTGGAAATTCTCCCGCAGTCGCGAATGCGGCAATCGCAGGCCTTATCGTGATGGTCCTCGCGGAAGCCGATCTCGTAAATTTTCGCCGCTGGATTGAAGTCTGCCAGTTGATCTTTGGCGTCTGGGTCGCGGCATCCCCATTCATCTTCAACTATGCGGCGAGTGGCACTCTACGCATCCTCCATATCATCGCGGGCGTCGCCGTTGCGGCTCTTAGCATTTTGGAACTGCGGCAGAACAATAAAGACGTCGGCTAAGGGACGGACAGCCAGGAGGGTACCGCGCATGGCGTTACATCATGTACAATCGGGAGAGATTGCGGATCTCGGGCCCCTCGGGGAAAAGCTCAGCGATACAAAGACAAGCGCTTTAGCAAAGTCGGACTCGTTCGAAGCGATCCGGCTTGTCGTCCCCGCCGGTAGGGAGGTCCCCGCCCACGAAGTTCCCGGCGAGATAACGCTACACTGCCTGGAGGGACGCGCATTGCTGCAGCTCGATCACGAGAGCATCGAACTATCGGCCGGGCAATGGATCTACCTTGAGGGCGGCAAACGGCACGCGGTCAAAGGCATCGACGATTGTTCGCTGCTGCTCACGATCTTGTTCGTCCGCTGAGAAGCGCGGCCCTGAACTTCAAACGACGTGGTCAATGCGAAACAGACGCAAGCAGTCGGCGGATCTGTTGCTTTACACGGTCCGGAATCTGTTCCGGAAGCAGCCCTTCACTTCTGAGCGTCTTTGTCCAACTTCCGACGGTATCCGCAGCGCCTGAACGCGCCGCATCAATTGCACTTTGAAGCGAGTCCAAGTTCGCATCGAACGTGCTGCGGCGTCTGACACTCGATCGGCCTGCAAGAGTTCCGATGGCAAATCCGAGCACGCCGACCGCCACAAGTGTCAGCATGGGATTGTCTTTCAGAATATCCATGCCTTCCTGCGCTGCGTGGCGCACGCCATTGCCGTTGGCCGCAAGATTCCGGCCGCGATCCGCAGTCGAGGTGAATTCAGATGAAGTGGTGCTGGGCATCGACTCGTTACCTCAAGATGATTGTGAAGACGTATCCTGTTGCATTTCGCCGGAGGAGTTCGGCTTCGGCCTGCTCGCGACGTACAAACCCGCGGCAGCAGCCAGAAGTATCGGCCAGTTCTTCAGTCCCGTGCGGACCATGGCTGGAACGACGATCGGGGCTGCTGACGACACCACCGCCATCACAGCGTCATCGTCAAAAATCGACTGCGTTCCTTGCGCCGGACTTTGCTCTTCCGCAGGCGCAGCTTCATCCGCTGATGTCGTTGCCGAAGGGCTGGCCGTGCGGCGGCGAATTTTGACAACCAGCGCGACGACAAAGCCCAGAACACAGAACGCTCCCGCAACGATCAAAGTGCCGAGCTCTGGCCCATAGATCCTGTTGACGTAAAGCGTGAGGCTCGCCGCCGCGAAACCCAACGCCACCAGAAACGGAATCGTGATGATGATCCGGTTGCCAAGGTCGCCGATGGCAGTATCGACGCTTTGTTCAGCGCGCTTGAATAAGGCCGCAAACATGCACGTATCCTGCGTCAGGCTTTCCAAAGGGCTCCAAGGACAAAGCCCACCGCGACTGCAAGACCCAAAGTCGTCATCGGTTGCTCGACGATCGACTTATCGAGTGCCTTGGAAAAATTCTTGCCGACCTTCTGAACATTGGAGCTGAGTTCCGCACCCTGAGCGAGAAGCTCCTCGCGTGTCTGTTCGGCATGAGCGGCTGCCCGCCCGACGGCATCTGCTGCGCGTGCTCCCGCATCGGTGACGCGTTCTACAAGATCATCGGGTGCTCCGCGTCCTCCCGACGGAGAATCCTGACGTGCCATTGTCTGCCTCATCGATTGAGCTGCGGGAATCTACATAAACTTGAACTCTGAGTCCGCTGACTTTGTTCCGGTCAGGCTCAGTAACTGCCGGAGAACACCGTTCCGCGCTCCGTCGCGACCTGAGCTTTGGAGGCCGATGGCGTGGAGGCGGAAACCGTCTCCGGCTTCACGGACGCCATGAGGTCCGTTAACCGATTGAACGCCTGCGGATTATTATTGTTGCGAGACGCGACCGGTATGCTGCCGTTAGCCCGAGTGAGATCCAAGATCGAGACTTGGGCTCCTGGAAATTTCTCAGTGCCCTTCTTTTCCAGGAATGCGAGAGCTTTCTCGGCGACGCCCACGACCGTGATAAAAACGAGCTTCTTGGGCGCTGCGGCACGGCCGGGATCGATGCTCGATAAGGCAGTCAAACCGGAGGCACTTAGAAGCCCGCTCGCAGCATCGGGTACGCGTGCGTTGATCGCGCCGACGGCGAAGCGGGCCGCCAAAATATCGAAGATGCCGCGCACCGGGACAATCAATACAGCAGCCCCATCATTGCCCGTCTGCGGCAGGGATTCCGAAGCAACCTCGCCGATCGTTTCCTCCAGCTCTTTCATCGTCTCAACATCGAACCGGCCGCGTCGCCGGTCGATCACCGCCAAATGCAGAGCGGGAAAGACAAGGTTATCCAGGACAGCTTCAGGAGATGACGCTTCCTTATCCTCGTCGATCTGATCGACAGCTGCGTAAGCGTCGCCGGAAAGCAGGCGATGATAAAATTCCTGCTGCTCGGAGAGCGGTGGCTCGTCCCCGAGCAACACCGAAACGAATTCAAGATCGGGAATGTACCGTCCCAGAACCACAACGACGAGCGTGAGAGGCGCGGCGAGTACGAGCCCGATCGGCCCCCAAACCAGCGTCCAAAAGCTCGCCGCAAGGATCATCGCGAAAGGCGACAACCCGGCGCGTTTTCCGAGGAAATAGGGCTCCAGCACCTGCCCCATAATCGGCTCTCCGATGACGAATACCGCAAGTGTGCAAATCGCCTTTGTCCAGCCGGGATCGACGGCCGCCGCGAGCAAGACAGGTGGAACCGCGGCGACATAGACACCGACAAACGGCACGAACCGCATGATGAATGCCACGACGCCCCAGAGCGGCGCATTCGGAACGCCGACGATCATCAGCACACAACCGACAAAGACGCCGAACGAGGCATTGAGAATGACCTGTCCCGTAAAAAGTGCCGACAGGCGCTCGCCCGCATCCGACATCGCCGATGTGGTCTCGGTCATGTTTTCAGTGCCAAAAACTCGGACGACGCGATCCCTGATGTCCCTGTACTGCGCCAACAGGAAAAGCGTGAAAAGGAAGGTAATCGCGGTCTGCGCAAGCGGCTCGGCGAGGATTTGAATGCCGCGCCACGCCTCCGAGCCGTTGTCCTTTACGACGACTTTCGTTTCAGATTTGCCCTCCGGCGCCGGGTTCTGGGCCGAGGAATCGGCACTGAGCTTCAACTCGCGGTTCAGCATTTCCTGATAGGTTTCGACGGCGTCGATCGCCTGGCTGACGACACCGGACGGAGCCGAGCTGCCAACGACGGCATGGACCTTGTCCATCACGTTCACCCGATAGGCGGGAAGTTCGGCAGCCAAGGATAAAAGCTGCGAACTGAGCGCAATCGAGGCGCCGAGCAAAATTCCCGTAACGACGACGACTACCGAGGAAACTGCCAACCATTCGGGCAGTGCATGCTGCTCCAGCCAGCGGACAACCGGTACCAGGATGAAGCAGCTAATCACGGCAAGCGCGAGCGGAACTAGGATTTCTCGCCCAAGGACGAGGCCTACGATCAAAAGCGCCGCGACGATGAGTGCGGCGGACAGCGTACGAAGCGAATTTGCCAAGAGAGGCATCTAGGGTTCCAAGAAGCGTTCGTATTGAACCCCTCGGAAGCCCCTCTTGTTCCGTAGCGACAGGCGTCGGGCGCGCCATACGCAAAGCTCGAAGTTCCGATTGACGATGAAGCGAGACGAGCCCAATCCGGAAGAACACTCTTTCGAATCAGCGTACGGATCGCCGATGCAGGTCAGGAATCTCGAAGTTGAAAGCTTAAAACTGATCGTCCCTCGACGGTTTGAGGACGGACGCGGCTTCTTTTCCGAAACCTACAGCGCAAGGGATCTGAAGGAAGCCGGAATTACCGACACGTTCGTCCAGGACAACTTCTCATTATCCACCCGCGCCGGAACGATACGCGGCCTGCATTTCCAGCGGCCACCTTACGCCCAGGCAAAGCTCGTCCACGTCAACCGAGGCCGCATCCTAGACGTGGCCGTCGATCTCAGACGATCCTCCCCCACCTACGGCAAACACATCTCCATCGAACTCTCGCGGGAAAACTGGGCACAGCTTTACCTGCCGATCGGCTTCGCGCACGGCTTCTGCACGCTGGAGGCCGACACGGAGGTTGTCTACAAAACCTCCAGTCCCTATGCGCCCGAAACCGAGGGCGGAATTCTGTGGTCGGACCCCAGCCTGGCGATCGCTTGGCCTGTCGATCCGCGGAACGTGACAGTTTCCGACAAGGATGCGCTGCTACCCTCCTTCGCAAATATGGGCATAGCCTTCTGAGGCCGCGTGGCTTCTCAGGAGAGGGGCGCGTGCATGAAGGTCGTCGTCACCGGCGGCGCAGGCTTTATTGGGTCAGCGCTCGTTCGCCATCTTGTACATGATCGTAATTGGCACGTCGCGAACGTCGATAAGCTTACGTACGCCGCGAATCTTGAATCGCTGACGTCTATTTCGCACAAACCCAATCATCTCTTTTTTCCCGCCGACATCTGCGATGCCGCAGCGATAGACGCCATCTTCTCCGATGTGCAGCCCAAGGCCGTCATCCATCTTGCCGCCGAAACCCATGTGGATCGCTCCATCAACGGCTCGGCAGAATTCATCAGAACAAACGTCGTCGGCACGCATGTTCTTCTCGAAGCCGCGCGCCGCTACTGGTCGAACCTCGAAGACGGAGCACGCAACCGCTTTCGGTTTCTCCATGTGTCGACCGACGAGGTTTACGGTACCCTGTCACCGGGCGACTTTTTCACGGAGGACACAGCCTACGATCCGCGCTCGCCCTACTCTGCAAGCAAAGCCGCGTCGGACCATCTCGCAAGCGCTTGGCATGCAACGTATGGCTTGCCGACCATCACGACCAATTGCTCGAACAATTACGGTCCCTATCAGTTTCCCGAGAAGCTGATCCCGCTCATCGTTTTGAATGCGCTCGAGGGAAGGCCTCTGCCTGTCTATGGCGACGGCCGGCAGGTTCGCGACTGGCTCTACGTCGACGACCATGTGAAGGCCCTGACACGCATTGTCGAGCACGGACGCGTCGGGGAGACCTATAACATCGGAGGCCGCGCCCCGATGGAAAACATCGCCATCGTCGAGCACATCTGCGATGCGTTGGACGCCCTTCGCCCATCTCCGCGCCCACACCGGGATCTCATCGTTCATGTCCAGGATCGCCCGGGTCATGATCGCCGCTACGCGATCGATCCGACAAAGATAGAATCTGAACTCGGCTGGCGTGCGGAACAATCGTTCGCTGCCGGCATAACCGCCACGGTGCAATGGTACTTGGATAACGAATGGTGGTGGCGCCCGTTGCGTGAAGGCGTTTATTCGGGATCACGTCTCGGCCTTCTCACGCCGGCGGCGACACCAGCCATCGTGCAACGAGCGGATGACGCCGCGTGAGTGGGATCAAAGGCATCATCCTGGCGGGCGGCAGCGGCACGCGCCTCTATCCGTTGACTCTCGCGATATCGAAGCAACTGCTCCCGGTCTACGATAAGCCGATGATCTATTACCCGCTGTCGGCACTGATGCTGGCCGGCATTCGGGACATACTGATCATCACGACTCCCAAGGACCAATGCCTATTCCAAGGCCTGCTCGGCGATGGCTCGCAATTTGGAATTCGATTGACCTACGCAGTCCAGCCGACCCCCGCCGGACTCGCGCAGGCGTTTATCATCGGCCGCGAATTCATCGGAGACGACCGCTGTGCGCTCGTCCTCGGAGACAATATCTTCTACGGTCACGGTTTCGCCGACATGGTGCGCGGCGCGGCGGCTCGGCCTTCGGGTGCAACGATATTCGTCTATCAGGTCGCCGATCCCAAACGCTACGGAGTCGTGACGTTTGACGAAACCGGACACGTCAGATCGATCGAGGAGAAGCCCCAGCTTCCAAAGTCCAATTGGGCCGTTACCGGACTCTACTTCTACGATAACCGCGTCGTCGATCTGGCGACGAAGGTTCAGCCCTCCGCAAGAGGAGAGCTGGAGATCACGACGCTCAACGAAATGTACATGAACCTCGATAGCCTCTATGTCGTGATGATGGGCCGCGGATTCGCGTGGCTCGACACAGGTACTTTCGACAGCCTGCAAGACGCGAGCGAGTATATGTCGACGATGGAACGCCGGCAGGGGCTCAAGATATCCTGCCCCGAGGAGATCGCGCTGCGCATGGGATTTGTTACCCCTGGCGAGATGCGGAAGTGGGTCGCGAATCTCGGAAACAACACCTATGGGAAATATGTCGAAGCCGTCATCGCGGAACTCGATGCGGCAGGCTAAGCCATTTCATGAACTCGGCATCTCATGAGCCGGTGCCGCTGCCAGAAACCGGCGTCACCGCCCATTGCCGGCAGGCGTCGCTGGCCGTTCTTTGATCCACAAGTCGCAGTACATCCCATGTATTGACTTTTGTCCTTTACTGATCGCACCTGCCGCTAGGCTTCGGAATATTGATTTTAGGGGCAGACGCCCGGTCCGCGAATGAGCCGTCCGCAGGGATCTTGAAGAGCCCAAACGGGGAAGTTTGCCACAATATTTGCTCGTCCTGATTGTAAGGACGAGCACCCGCGGCAGAAAGATTCCAATCGCCCTCGCACGTTAAACGAGAGATGCATGCCATCAGAGACCCTTGACTTGCTGAAGCGCCTCGCTCGCGACTACGGGCGCGAATATGCGCCCCAATACGGGATGGCAATCCTCGCCATGATGGTCATGGCCGGCGCGACGGCGCTCAGCGCATACGTCATGAAGCACGTGATCGACACGATCTTCGTGCACCAGAACCGCGCGGCGCTGGTCGGCATCACGATCGGTATCGTCGCGATCTTCGTCGTCAAAGGCATCGCTGCCTACGCGTCCGAGGTGATGGTCGGCACCATCGGCAACCATATTGTCGCCGAAACGCAGAGGCGGATGTTCAACCACCTTCTGAAGGTTGACGTCGCCTACTTCCAGAAATTCTCGTCGAGCAACCTCGTGACGCGGCTCTCAAACAATGCGGGCGCGACGCGTGATGTTTTGAACATGATCTCGATGAGTTTCGGCCGCGACCTGTTCACGATCGCCGGGCTGGTCGTCACGATGATCGTCCTCGATCCGATCATGACGGCGATATCGCTCATCGGCGGCCCGCTCATCGCCATGGCATCGCGCAAGCTTCGAAAGCGTGTACAGAAAGCCGCCAAAAGCGAAGTGGACTCAACCGCGGGCATCATCAAGGCGACGCGCGAACTGAGCCAGGGCACCCAGGTCGTCAAATCATTTCAGCTCGAAAACCGCATGCGTACGCGCGCGATGGATGCCATCAGCGCCGTCGAACGGCTCAACATCAAGATGCTGCGCATTCGCGCGACCGTGAACCCGATGATGGAGACCGCTGGCGGCTTCGCAGTCGCGGGCGTGGTGTTGTATGCCGGCTGGCGCAATCTTTATTATGGAGACACGCCCGGTCAGTTTTTCGCATTCATAACGGCGCTTTTGATGTGTGCTGACCCCGCGCGGCGATTGTCACGCGTGCACCTTCAGCTTGCATCGGCCATCGTCGGCGTTCGTATGATGTACGAACTTTTGGATACGCCCGCGAAAGAGGAAGAACCGGCTGGAAAACCCGATCTCGAGGTCACGCGCGGCGACATCGAATTCCACGACGTGTCCTTCGCCTATATCTCTAAGAAGCCCGTCATCAGCGAGTTGAATTTGACAGCGCCGGCCGGCAAGACGACAGCGCTCGTCGGCCTTTCCGGCGGTGGAAAAACAACGATTTTCGGATTACTCCAACGCTTCCGCGAGCCGGATCGCGGCTTCATCACCATAGACGGACGGGACATCTCGTCCGTATCGATCGCCTCTGTACGGCGGAGCATCTCGACCGTCGGCCAAGATGCTTTCCTGTTCGAAGGAACCATCATCGATAATATCCGCACCGGCCTTGAGACCGCCTCGGATGAGAAATGCATCGAAGCGGCGAAGTCAGCCAATGCCGATGAGTTCATCTCCAAATTGCCGAAAAAATATGAGGCCCAGGTCGGAGAGTTGGGCACCCAGATCTCCGGCGGCCAGCGCCAGCGCATCGCTCTTGCGCGCGCATTCCTGAAGGACGCTCCGATCATCCTCCTCGACGAGCCGACGTCGGCTCTCGACAGTCACACGGAAGAAATCATTCAGCGGGAGCTGAAGCAGTTGACCAAGGGCAAGACGACGCTGGTCATCGCGCATCGCCTTTCGACAATTCTCCATGCCGACCTTATCCATGTGATCGACGCAGGGCGTGTGATCGAAAGCGGAACGCACGACGAGCTGCTCGCCAAGGGTGGACCCTATAGCCGCCTCTTCAAGCTCCAATTCTCCAAATACGCCGAACAGGAAGGCGGGTTGGCCCGAGCCATCTAACTCGCGTCACGCGCCACTTCAGCGCGGCCGAGCTTCTCCACCGATAGCGCGGCCAGCGCGAGGGCCGCGCCGAAGCAGCAGACGGCGATCCAACCGCCGCTTTCCCATGCGGCGATGCCTCCAATCGAGCCGAATGCGCCACCGACGAACATGGTGGTCATGAAGACCGTATTGAGCCGGCTGCGCGCTTCAGGACGAAGCGCGTAAATCATATGTTGGTTCGAGATCAGCGTGCTCTGCGCGCCGAGATCCATGATGATCACGCCAGCCACCAATCCGGCCATGGAATCCCACACGCCAAAGAGCAGCCACGCAAGAACAACCAGCGCAGCACCGAGACATAAGACAAGATCGGTTCCCCGCCTGTCGGCAAGGCCTCCGGCCAGCGGCGCGGCCACAACGCCAACCACGCCGACGACACCAAAGAAACCTGCAGCATCGGCGCCAAGGCCGAATTGCGGCCCTTCGAGATGAAGCGCAAGTACGGTCCAGAAGGCCGAGAAAGACGCGAACATCGCAGCCTGCATCAAGCTCGCCCGCCTGAGCGATGGCTCAGCGACCCAGAGATGAACGAGCGATTTGAGCGCCTCGATGTACGCGATACCCGTGTGCGGGTAATTCCGCGGCAACGCGATCGCCATGGCAATTGCACCGCCTACGGAGATCGGCAGCCCGAGTTGAAACATCTCGCGCCAGCCTGCATACGTAGCGACGACGCCTGCAAGAAGCCGGCTGAGAAGAATGCCGCACAGCAATCCCGCCATGACGGTTCCGATCGTGCTCCCCCTTTTTTCGGGAGCCGCGAGCGATGCCGCAAACGGAATGATCTGCTGCGCGACCGAAGCACAAGCTCCGACGACAAGCGACGCAGCGACCAGCGCGGCAGCATTCGGTGCAAGCGATGCGGCGAACGACGCGCCACCCAGAAGCAAAAACTGGCCGACGATCAGATGCCGGCGATCCATCAGGTCGCCAAGCGGCACGAGCAGAAAGAGCCCGAGGCCATATCCGATCTGCGTCGCGGTTGGAATGAGGCCAACCCACCAGGAGTTGGCAAAATCCCGTTTGATGACGCCGAGCATCGGCTGGTTGTAGTAAATGTTCGCGACGGCGACGCCGCACGCGACCGCCATCGTAAGGATCAGCCCGTAGCTTAACGGCCGCGCGCCGACCTCCGCCAACCCCGCATCTTTACTGCTCATCCAGCCCTTCCATGGATTGTGACCACCAAACGACGGTCTCCTTCGGGTTCAGAGAGACCCGACCTCGCGCTTAAGAAATCAACTGTTCACTGTCAGGCGGCCCACCCGCATGACGGAACTTCTGATCGGCTTGATGCGTAAACTTCCTCCAGCGCTGTTCGGATGTCGGTTAAGCTTTATTGGCCTTCCGAACCATACGAACTTGCGTTGGGCATCCTGAAGCTCACACGCTATAATCGATCGCTTGGCTCTTCGATGGAGGACGCAATGAAAGTCGTAATGGCCGTGTTCGCAACTCTCCTCATGTCGTCCGCTGCAATGGCCGCAGACGCGACGTGCAATGCAAACGCCAAAGACAAGAATCTCCACGGCGCAGCTCTGAATAGCTTCATGACGAAATGCGAGAAAGACGCAAAGACGAAGTGCGACGCTGACGCCAAGGCCAAGAATCTTCATGGCGCGGCTCAGAAGAGCTTCACGACGAAGTGCGTCAAAGACGCAACCGGCGCCTGAACACAGCCTTCGGCGCGGAATGCTTCGCAACGCTGTCCGCGCCGATGGTCTACTCCGCCGCTCGAGCGCTTTGCATCTCGATGATGGCGCGAATTTCGGCGCGGCACGAACCGCAATTCGTTCCGGCTTGCAATGCTTGGCCGATGGCAGCAACCGAAGTGCAGCCGCGCGCAATGGCCCCCACGATCTCATTCACGCCGACCTGAAAGCACGAACAGACGGTGGCGCCCTTATCTATCGTTCCCTTGCCGGGTCGACCGGCAATAACGGCTAAGCGAGAGCGACGGTCGCTATGGACGGCCACAAGCTGCTGAACGGCCCAATCGCGCGAGACTGCAACTGGCTCAGGCGAGAGGAAAAGCGCGCCCCAAAGCCTGTCGGCATCATAGTAAGCGAAGCGGTGATGACCCGTCTCAACGTCATGGTAGGCGACCGTCCCGGCCGACTCCGAAGTTCCGAATAAAGTCGCCGCTGCGGCATGCCAATCGCGTCGATCCCGCGCAAATGCGAGTTCGATCCGCCACCCTCCCTCGCATTTCGCAATGGCCCAATACTCGGCGTCGATCTTTGCGGGCTTCTGCCGCAGCACCGCGAATCCATAGCACTGAGCGGGAAACCGCTCGATACGGCAAGCGATGTTCTTCGAAGCGGGTTGTCCCGATACCGCATCCATCACGGGGGGAACCAGGACATCGACACGCGCCTTGGCAGAAAACTGGTCCGACCAATGCATCGGCACGAAAATCGAACCGGGCTTCTGCCGCGTCGAGAGGAGCGCGCGAACGAGAATAGTTCCAAGCTCCGTCGAGACACGGACGAGATCAGCGTCCGAAACGGCATGACGCTGGGCATCCTCGGGGTGAATCTCAACGTAGGGCTCGGCAATATGTTGCGATAGCCGCTGACTTCTGCCCGAACGCGTCATGGTATGCCACTGATCGCGAATGCGCCCGGTATTGAGTATTAGTGGAAACCCAGAGATCGAATGTAGAGCAGCGGCCGCACGAACGGGCACTATGCGCGCCCTTCCGTTCGGCGTAAAAAACTGGCCGTCAGCGAATATCCTCACCTTGGACTTGCGGTTCGCCGGGCGCGGCCACTGGAAAGGTTCCAATTGATCGAAATCCCGCGCATCAATATTGGAGCATGAACCGATGTCGAAATCGCGTGCGCCGTCATTCTCAAAGGCCGAAAGAGCCGCGTGCTCGGCGAAAATTTCGTGCACGCCGCTGTAGTCGAAAGCATCAGCGAATTCCATCCGCTTCGCGACTTCTGCGATGATCCACCAGTCCGCACGCGCTTCACCTGCAGGCCATAGAAACGGCCGTTGCCGCGAAATTCGACGCTCCGAATTCGTGACGGTCCCGTCCTTCTCGCCCCACCCGAGCGCCGGAAACTTGACGTGCGCGTGTCGCAGCGTGTCCGTCTCGACAACGACGTCCGACACGACGACAAACGGGCAATTGCGAATCGCGTCTTCGACGCCGTCAGAGTCCGGCATCGAGACGACTGGGTTCGTCGCCATGATCCAGAGCGCCTTGATGCGACCATCGCCAACAGCCTGAAACATATCGACCGCTTTCAGCCCTGGCTTTGCTGCGATCGTTGGTGATCTCCAAAACCGCTGAACACGGTCGCGATGATGAGGATTTTCGATCTCCATGTGCGCCGCAAGGGTATTGGCGAGGCCGCCGACCTCGCGCCCACCCATCGCATTGGGCTGCCCCGTGACCGAAAACGGGCCCATACCCGGCATGCCGATGCGCCCCGTTGCGAGATGACAATTGATGATCGCGTTGACCTTATCCGTACCACTCGACGATTGATTGACGCCCTGGCTGTAGACGGTCGCTGTCTTTGCTGTACGTGCAAACAGCGAGAAGAAGGCTCCGAGTGACGCGGCATCAAGCCCCGTCTGCTGCACGAGCTGGGACTCGCCGATTGCTTCGGCGACATTGATGGCCTCATCAAACCCCGTTGTATGCTTGGTAATGAACGTGCGATCGATGGCCTGCGATCGCGACAGATATCGAAGCAAGCCAACGAATAGCGCAACGTCTCCATCGGGCGCGATCGGCAAATGCATATCCGCAATATCGGCCGTCATCGTACGCCGCGGATCAATCAGCACGACCTTCATCTCGGGCCGCTTCTCCTTTGCAGCAACAATGCGCTGATAAAGTACCGGATGACACCAAGCGAGATTCGAACCGACGAGCACGATGAGGTCCGCAAGTTCCAGATCCTCATAGCATCCCGGGACAGTGTCCGAACCGAATGCCCGCTTATGGCCTGCAACGGACGACGCCATACATAGGCGAGAATTCGTATCGATATTGGCCGAGCCAATGAACCCTTTCATCAGCTTGTTGGCGACGTAATAGTCCTCCGTCAAAAACTGACCCGAAACATAGAAGGCGACCGAATCCGGTCCGTGCTCGGCGATCGTCTCTCTAAATCGGGACGCAACAAGGTCGAGCGCATCATCCCACGTCGCGCGCCGCCCATGGACTTCTGGATAGAGCAGGCGCTCCTCGGGCCCGACCGTTTCAGCGAGTGCCCAGCCCTTTGAGCAGAGCCGTCCGAAATTCGCAGGATGATCGGGATCTCCGCGAACAGAAACTTGGCCGTCGCGGTCGACCTTCGCCAAAACGCCGCAACCGACGCCGCAATATGGGCACGTCGTCTTCGTCTCAAGTAGATCGTGCATAGAGTTCACGCCGCGCGGCTCGCATGAGCTTCGATCGCAATGAAAAGCCTATCGCCCTCTATCCTCACGTCGATCGTGCGGACCGCGCCTTCATCCGCGCCCAAAGCTTTTCCTGTTTCGAGAGAAATAGCCCAGTTATGAAGCGGGCACGTTACTGCCGCGCCATGTACGATACCCTGACTCAACGGGCCGCCTCGATGCGGACAACGATCATCGATCGCAAAAATGCGATCCTCGGCGGTTCGAAAAACTGCAATCCTGCCTTCGGGCGTCTCGACGCATCGCGCGCCGCGGCGGGGGATATCCGAGACTTTTCCGATTTCGATCCACGTCATGTCGTCACTCCGCCGCTTGCGCCAGGCCAACCGTCGCCATCGGCCGGAACTCGTGCTTGTGCATGCCGGAGACCCGTTCAGACCACGGATCGACCTGTGCGAATTTTTGCGAATAGACGAAGCGTTCGAAATAGCCCTTGCGCTTTTCGAGATCATCGAGGACTTGCCGGCGAACTTCCGATATGCCGATACGCTTCGTCCACTTGTAGATGCGCTCGAGATAGCGCGCCTGCTCGCGATACATCTGAACGAGTGCGACAATTACTTCGAGCGTCTCGTCCTCCGTTTTGACGAGGCCGAGAACTTCCGTGCCCTTGATATCGAGTCCGGCGGCGCCTGCGAAATGGATCTCATAACCGGAATCGACACAGATAACGCCAACGTCCTTGCACGTCGCTTCCGCGCAATTTCTCGGGCACCCTGAAACGGCCATCTTGACCTTCGCGGGCGTCCATGAGCCCCACATGAATTTCTCGATGCGGATGCCGAGCCCTGTTGAATCTTGCGTGCCGAAGCGGCACCAGTCGGACCCGACGCATGTTTTCACGGTCCGCAGACCTTTGGCGTAAGCGTGCCCGGAAACAAACCCGGCTTTGCCGAGATCGGCCCAGACTGCAGGCAAATCTTCTTTCCGGACGCCGAGCATGTCGACGCGCTGCCCGCCGGTGACTTTCACTGTCGGGATCTGGAACTTGTCGACAACGTCGGCAATGGCGCGCAATTCCTTCGCGCTTGTCACCCCGCCCCACATGCGCGGAACGACGGAGTACGTTCCATCTTTCTGAATGTTGGCGTGCGCCCGCTCATTGATGAAACGGGATTGATAGTCGTCCGCGTAGTCTCCAGGCCAATCGCAGACGAGATAATAATTCAGAGCCGGACGACATTTCGCACAGCCGCATGATGTCTTCCACTCAAGCTCCTGCATGACGGCATTGATGGTCTTGAGCGACTTCGTCTTGATGAGACGGCGAACATCGTCGTGCCCGAGTGGCGTACATCCGCACATCGGCTGCACGGTCGCCGGGTTATAGGTGTCGCCGAGCGTCAACATCAGGATCTGCTCGACGAGGCCAGTGCACGATCCGCACGACGCGGAGGCTTTGGTATGCGCACGCACGTCATCGAGTGACGTCAGACCCTTGCCTTTGATCGTGTCGACGATCTTGCCTTTGCAAATGCCGTTGCAGCCGCAGATTT
The DNA here is from genome assembly GCA_035547255.1 of Hyphomicrobium sp. Classification (GTDB taxonomy): domain Bacteria; phylum Pseudomonadota; class Alphaproteobacteria; order Rhizobiales; family Hyphomicrobiaceae; genus Hyphomicrobium_B. The sequence continues at coordinate 35,720 of DASZVX010000079.1, read as the reverse complement.
CCGCATCATCTGGCAACGCTGCAACGGCCGCCGTAGGGTCCAGGGGGGCGCCCCCCTGATAGCCCTGGCCGAAGATCAACGTCTCACGCATGTCGGAAATATCGATCTGCTTCTTCTTCAGATCGCTGAACCACGCGCCGTCGGCCGTCTCGCCGAACAGCACAGTACCGATGATACGATTGTCTTTGAGAACGACGCGCTTGTAGACGCCGGCAGAAGCATCGCGCAGTACGATCTCCTGACGATCCTCGCCATCCGCGAAATCGCCGACTGAAAAGAGGTCGATTCCCGTCACCTTGAGCTTCGTCGGCGTATCGCTGTGTACGAACTCGGCGGCATCATCGCCCGCAAGGTTTGCAGCGGCCACCCGCGCCATTTCATAAAGCGGAGCGACGAGACCGTAGATCTGTCCGCCGACCTCTGCACACTCACCGACCGCCAGAACGTCAGGATCGGATGTCCGCATGCCTCGGCCGGAGAGAATGCCGCGATTGACGTCGAGCCCCGCCACTTTAGCCAATCCGATATTCGGCCGAATGCCAGCCGCCATTACGACAAGCGTCGCGGGAATGACACGGCCGTCAGCAAGCTCGATACCCTCGACTTTGCGTTCGCCGAGGATCGCCTTCGTGACGGCCTTGGTAATCACCTTGATGCCGCGCTCTTCAATCGATTTCTGAAGCAAGTAGCCCGCGGCCGGATCGAGTTGCCGCTCCATCAGCGTCGGCATCAGATGCAGGACCGTGACGTCCATCTCCTGCATCCTGAGTCCAGCGGCTGCCTCGAGTCCAAGCAGCCCGCCCCCGATGACGACTGCCTTCGACCGCGACTGCGCCGCGAGCATCATCGCGTTGACATCATCGAGATCACGAAACGTCAGAACGCCAGCAAGATTGTTCCCGGGAACCGGCAAAATCAACGGCACCGAACCGGTCGCAATCACTAGCTTGTCGTATGGCTCCACAACGCCTCGATCCGAAGTCACCGTTTTTGCGACGCGATCGATCGCAGTGATCTTGTGTCCCTTATAGAGCGTGATCCCGTTCTTGATGTACCATCCATCACCGTGGATGATGATCTGATCAAAATCCTTCTCGCCGGTCAGAACGGGTGAGAGCATGATGCGATCGTAGTTGACCCGGGGCTCGGCGTTGAAGATCGTCACTTCGTAGCGATCGGGCGCCGCATCGAGCAGATGCTCGAGCATTCGGCCCGGCGCCATTCCATTTCCGACGATCACGAGTCTTTGCTTCATAGGCTGGTTCATCTCCGGATTATTCGGCGGCGTAGCTGAAGGATGTCGGCGCGATAGGGCGTTGCCGTTCCATGCGCTTGATGGCGAGGTGCATCGTCACGAGCAGCGACGCCACAATCAGGAAAAGCAACATGAAGCAGCTCGACCACAGCCCTGTCAGATCGTTGAGCAGACCGAAGGCGATAGGCAGAACAAAACCGCCGAGCCCACCGATCATGCCGACGAGTCCGCCAACGGCACCGACACTGGTTGGATAGTAGGTCGCGATGTGCTTGTAGACGGCCGCCTTACCGAGGCTCATGAAGAAACCGAGCACAAATATGATGCCGACGAAGCCGACCGGCTTCATTTCGAAGTGCGAAGCGATACCGCCGTGCATACCGTGCATCACGTAATCGGTCGGCGGTATCGAGAGGATCAACGTCGCAACTGCCGAGATGCCGAAGCACCAGTACATGACGGTACGGGCGCCGATGCGATCCGAAAGCGCTCCGCCATAAACACGGAAAACACTGGCTGGAATCGAATACGCCGCACCGACCATGCCAGCCGTCTCAATATCGAAACCGTAGACGCCGATGAGATAACGTGGAAGCCACAGCGCCAGCGCAACGAAGCCGCCGAAAGCAAAGAAATAATAGAGTGCAAAGTGCCAGACCCGCACGTCCTTGAGCGGACTCAACTCCAGCCAAACCGGCTTCGACGCAATGCCTAAAGCTCGGCGTTCGACAAGCACCGGATCGTCGCGCGTCGTAAACCAGAAGACGATTCCGGTGATCGCGAGAACCGCGGCCCAGACAAGCGCCACGGCATGCCAACCCCACGCAACAAGAACGAACGGCGCAACAAACTTTGTGACCGCCGCGCCGACATTTCCAGCGCCAAAAATACCGAGCGCAACGCCCTGCCGTTCAGCCGGATAAAATCGAGAGACATAGGCAACGCCGACCGCGAACGATCCGCCAGCCAGCCCGACTCCCAGAGCCGCCAAGAGCATTTCGACGTAGGTGTGCGCAAAAACGAGAAGCACAGTCGCCACGCTTGCCGCAAGCATGTTGACGGTGAAGACGAGACGGCCGCCGTAGCGATCCGTAGCGATGCCGAGAAAGATTCGCGCAAGTGAGCCCGTCAGAATGGGTGTCCCGACAAGCAGGCCGAATTCTGCTTCGCTCAGTCCAAGCTCATCTTTGACGCGGATGCCGATAATCGAGAAAATCGTCCACACAGCGAAGCAGACCGTGAACGAGATCGTCGACATCCAAAGCGCGCGCCCCTCTTTGCCGGTTCTCGAAAATGCATTGGTCTCGGCTCTCCCCATCAAGTGCTCCCGTGCAGCCTTGCGATCGCATCAAAACAAAAAAGCCACCGGCCAAGCCACCGCGCCCAGAAGGGGGCGGATGACTCGATCGGCAGCTTTGCCTGGGCGCCCGTCGTTGGGCGCTATCGTTTTCCTAAGAGCAGGAAGTATGCCATCTCGAAACGCACGAAGTTATGCCACAAAATCAACGTACTATGCTTTGGCTGGTGACTCATGGCAGCAATGCCCACGTCCAAACATCCGGCAATTTCAGAAGCAGTCGGTGCAAAATTTGTGCATCGCAAAGCGCTATGGAGTGGCGGTATGAATCCCAATAGCTCCCAAGTCGTGCTCAACCATCCTCCGGCGGCGCAAGAAGCCCGGCAGCAGTGATCAAGCTTTGGGCAATCTCCGAGATCTTGCGATTCTGGTTCATCGCGGTTTTACGCAGCAGCGCATAGGCCTCGGCTTCCGACAGGGCCCGCGTCGTCATCAGAATTCCCTTGGCCCGGTCGACGAGCTTGCGATTTTCGAGCTCCGTACGCGCCTCTTCGAGTTCGCGCGTCACACGTGAGAAGGCGTTAAAGCGACTGATCGCCATGTCGACGATCGGCTTCACCCGCTCCTGCTTGAGGCCGTCGACGACATAAGCCGAAACCCCGGCCTCGACGGCCGCTTCGATCGACGCCTTATCAGAGCGATCGACGAACATCGCGATTGGCCGCTTCATGGCACGCGAGAGCTGAAACATGTTCTCAAGCATGTCTCGATTGGAATTTTCCAGACCGATGATAATGACGTCCGGATCGATGTCCTCGATTTTCTTCCCGATCCCGCTCACGTCGTGAACGATCGTGAGATCATCATAGCCGGCTTGCCGCAAACCAGCCTCAATAACAGAAGCGCGAATGCGGTTTTCATCGATGATGAGAATGTCGAGCGTCGGTACAGCTGGAATGTGTGAGGTCATCGCCGAGATTGGAATCGTTGCAAGCGCCGAGCTATGCAAGATGTGAGCCGCGTCACGCGCTGCCGACAGTTTCGCAACGAATTGCGCATGATCGTTCGTTCTTGGCTTGCAGCACGCCGCACGAAGGATCCACGCGCACATTCAAGTTGCATGACACATTTGCTGCATCACTAGGCGCGATGCCCAGATCTCGAGCATTTACAAAGCGAAACGGAACGTGAAGATCGCCGTCCAATTTCTCGCCAAATTCCGTCGTGAAAACCTCAGCTCAGGCACTTTATGCGAGGCACTTCATGCACATCGACGAGCAGATCATCCGCCGTTTGGAAAGCGGCCTGACCACAATCGCCATCGAGTTCCGTCGGCTGCATACGATCAATGCGCGCGAGGCTGAACCGGCAGACGTTAGGCTTGCCATTGATGCGATCGGAACGGAGATGCAGCGCATGAACTATTTTCTGACCGAGCTTCATAACGCGACCCATGGAAGATGACGGAATGCGGGAAAACACCATGGACCCGGAAAAGATCGCAACGCGCGTCATGAAGAGCATCGTCACCATGAGGAGCGCAGCGGCGAAGCTCCATACGGCAAGTGTCGACCGTCAGGCCAACGACATGCGTGCTGCTCTGAGTACGATTGATCAGGAATATTATTCGCTGCGCGAGTACCTCAACGGGCTCGTCGCTCAATCGGAAAAGCGTCCCGACTAATCGGGACGACCGGACGCTACCCCCCAAACAACAGTTTAATAGAATCGTAAGACGTGGAAGCCGGTTAGTGTCTCTATTCAGGTCACAGGTAATGACTAATTAAATAAAATTCTCAGCATTTATTTATACAGCATACGTACAAAGTGAAGCTTGCGAATTCGGTCTTCGCCTCCCGTTCAGGTCAGCCCGCAAGGTTCATTTTCAATGAAATACTCTGTTCAGCGTTCGCCCCGACTGCGCCAGCCATCACGAACTCAGCCCGCGGACACGCCACAAACAAGCAAAACCGCGGAGCCTTCATTCAACGCGAATATGCAGCTCGCCTACCTCGAGTCTGTCGTCCAGGACTGGCGAACCCAGCACACGCCGAGCCAGGAACAGTCTGACAGCGCAACGTCCGAAACACCAGAGACGAATGCCGCGGCGAAACCGTCCTGGCTTGCGCCGGTCGCGAACCTTCGCCTTTCAACGGTCGTAAAATCTGCCTTGGCGATTGCTGTCGCCGTGATGTTGGGCTGGGTCCCTACATTGCGGCTCCTCGCCACGACGAGTGCCGAAGCTGTCGTCAATGCCCGGGTAGTCACGTTGCGTGCACCGATCGAGGGCGACGTCACGATGGCGATGACAACAACCGATATCGGCAGCAAGTTTCAGAGCAATCAGGAAATCCTGACCATCCGCAATCCCCGCGCCGACTATTCGCATCTCGACAACTTGCGGCGCGAACGCGATCAGCTCAACACCGCGATTGCCGCACTCAACGCGAAAAAGGAACTCCTTGCGGCGAACCTCACTGAGCTGTCCGACCAGCAGGAGAATTTCCGCGTCGGCCGCATCGCACAACTCGAACAGCGCGTCCGTGAAACGGAAGCCGACATTGCCGCTACCCAAGCCAAACATGACAACGCGGCCGCAGCTCTGAAACGTGCCAGCGCATTGAGAAAGACGGACGACGTCAGCCAGGCATTCCTCGACAAGGCGCTCCAGGATGAAGGCGTTGCTAAGAACACCATCCAGAGCCTCAATGAACGGCGCAAAGAAACGCTGGTCGAACTCAATGCCGCAAAGAAAGGCATCTTCATCGGCGACAGCTATAATGACACGCCTCAATCGGCGCAGCGAAAGATGGAAGTTGCTTTGGAATTGACTGAGGTTCGCGCTCGCCTCGAAGGCAATAAATCCGAATTGGCCGAACTCCAATCGCGCATCGATGCGGAAGCTCGCCGCAACGACGAGCTTTCCTCCGCGGTCATCCGTTCAACGGTCAACGGCCGCGTCTGGGAGATCCTCACGGCGCCGGGCGAGCACGTCAACGCCGGCCAGGATCTCGTGCGCCTCCTCGATTGCGGAAGCGCCATGGTGACGGCAAGTGTCAGCGAGACTGCATATCAGAAACTGAGAATTGGCCAGAGCGCAACGTTCCGTCCACGCGACGGCGGCAAGGAGCTGCACGGTCGCATTGTCGGCCTGAACGGGCTTGCAGCGGTGTCGTCGAACAGCGCGATTCAGCAAAGCGTACTCTCGCGAGAGCCCTATCACGTCACTCTGAATTTCCCCGGCCTCGCCGAAGGCGCCGATTGCCAAGTTGGCCGCTCGGGTCTCGTCCAGTTCGACACATCGTCCTTGGCCACATCGGCGCTAGCGAACTGAACGGGCAGCCGCCATGATGTCGACGGCAGGCATGAGCTATTGGGATGCGTTTGTTCCGGCGCTCGTCATTCTGCTGATTGCCCTGGCAGTCCTGCCGTGGGTCAATCGCAACAACACGATCGTTCGCGCCGCGGCCATCGTGCTTTGCCTCGTTCTCGGCTGGCGCTACATGCTGTGGCGGATCTTCGAGACCATTCCGGCCTCCAGCAATCCGATAGACTTCTTCACGGGCCTGATTTTCGTCGCCGTCGAAGCAATTGCGATGATCGGCTCTACGGCGTCACAGATATTCCTGACGCGCACCAGAAACCGGACGGCCGAAGCTGATCGCAATGTGCCGCTCCTGCTCGCGCAGCCTCGACTGCCGAAAGTCGACGTTCTCATCTGCACCTATAACGAAGATCAGGACATCCTCGAGCGGACGATCATCGGCACGCTCGGCCTCAACTATCCGAATTTTCGCGCATGGGTTTGCGACGACGGCCGGCGACCCTGGCTCAACGACCTCTGCGAGAGGCATGGTGTCGGATATCTGACACGCACCGACAATGCCCATGCGAAAGCCGGCAATATCAATGCTGCTCTCAAAAAACTTGCGGCACTCGATGAGAAACCGGACTTCATCTCGATCCTGGATGCCGATTTCATTCCATTGCCGGATTTCCTGACGCGCGCCGTTTCGCTGGCACTCGAAGCCGACGTCGGCGTCGTTCAGACGCCGCAACACTTTTTCAATCCCGACCCGATCCAAAGCAACCTCGCATTGACCAAGGTCTGGCCCGACGAGCAGCGCTTCTTCTTTGACATCGTCATGGCCTCCAAGGACGCCTGGAACGCTGCATTCTGCTGCGGAACCTCTTCCGTCATTCGCTTCGACGCCCTGCAGAGCATCGGCGGCTTCCCGACCGACTCGGTCACCGAGGATTACCTGGTATCGCTTCGCCTCAGGGAAAAAGGCTTCAAAACCGTATACCTGAACGAGATCCTATCTCTCGGGCTCGCACCGGAAGGTCTCGCCGAATATACCGGCCAGCGCAGCCGCTGGTGTCTTGGCTTCGTCCAGATTTGCAGAGGCCGAAGCGGACCGCTGCGATGGGGGAATGGCCTTCCCTTCGTCGACCGCGTGATGCTTTGCGAAACATTCCTGCACTGGACTGCGACGCACCTGTTCCGCGTGCTCGGGGTCATCGTGCCCGCGCTTTATCTGATCTTCAATGTACAGGCTGTCCACGCCAACGTCATCGACGCGATTTGGCATCTGGCGCCCTTCATCGTCGTGCAGTCCGCCATCTATGTATGGCTGACGGAAGGACGTGTCCTGCCGCTGATGACGGACCTCTACCAGATGCTCTGCGCAACCGAGGTGCTGAAGTCTGCGTGGTCCGGATTGATGCGGCCCAATGGCCAGAAATTCAAGGTAACTGCGAAAGGCGGAGATCGCAGCAAGCAGTTCATCCAATGGCCGCTGCTACGAATCTTCGGAACGCTGCTATTTCTGACGACTTTTGGAATAGCAAACGCATTCCTTTTCGATCAGAGCCGCCCGCTCGCCGAGTCGAGCGCGATCGCACTCTTTTGGAGCTGGTACAATATCATTCTTCTGACGCTCTGCTGCTACGTGTGCTCCGAGCAGCAGCAACGGCGTAAGGGAGAACGCTTCGACGTCCGTGTCCCTGTGAAGCTCGGCATCAACGGCGAGCTGCGCGACTACTTCGCGTCCGACATTTCCGTCAGCGGCATGCATATCATCGGCGAGCTGCCGGCTCCGATCGCAACGCCGGTGCGCATCAGATTTTCCGATATCTCGCTCGAAGCGCACGTGCGACGAAGAACGGAAACCGGATTCGGCCTGCAATTCGAGGCGACGGACAAAGCCAAGACCAGCGTCTTGCGGTATATCTTCTCGGGTCCCCGAGCAATCTCGAACGGAAAGATCAAACCGCACCTGCTGGCTCAAGCCATCACGGCGCGCGTATTCCGATAGACGACGGTAAGCCCCTCACCCGCCGATCGACTTCAGCGTCCAGCGGCTGCCGTTCGATCCAAGCTCGACGATGCTCAGCGGCGCAATGTCGATACGCCAGAACGAAACCGGCTTGGCTTCGATCGCGACGACGATCGCCGCACGGATCACGGCCGGATGCGTAACCGCGACGCTCCGGCCGTGCCGCGCTCCGGCCAGCTTCATCCAATTCGCGACACGCGCGAGAAGTCCCTCGACCGATTCCCCTCCGTGCGGGCTCGCCGCCGAATCGGAAAGCCAGTGCATCATCTCTTGCGGCTCCGACGCCTGGACGTCCGCGAACGTCCGCCCGGCCCATCGCCCGAGATCCATGTCGCGCAGCAAAGGTTCGACCTTGGCATCGAGATTGAGCGCGGCGGCAGTCTCCAGAGCTCTCCGCGCGGGGCTCGTCCAGGCGACACTGAACTGCGGCAAATCGCCGGAAAGCGCCGAGGCTTCGCGGCGCGCCTTCTCATCGATGCCCTCGTCTAATGGAAATGCTGCCGCCCGAACAGCGGCCGTCGGAGCGTGCGAAACGAGCGTTAGCCGTAAGGTCATGTCCCTTGCTTCACATTGACAAACTCGCCGGCCAACCTATGGTGGCAGACTGCACGTCACGGGTAGGAAACCGGTGAAAATCCGGAACGGTCGCGCCACTGTGATCGGAGGATGCCTTGGGCTCCAGCCGAAAGTCAGACCCTCTTGTGATTGGCCGCAAAACTTGAACGGGACGCGCAATCCCAAGGAGGCCTCTAAATGACGTCCTACTCTGCAATCGTCCACAACAGCGTGGCAACCCCTATTCCAGTGCGCGAGATCCTCCCTTGGGCGATCTTCGGCGGGCTGCTGTTTCTTCTCGCGATGTACTTCATCGGCGTCGAGGAAGGGGCCATGGCGATCTTCAACGGCATGTACGTGCACGAATTCGTTCACGACGGGCGCCACCTACTGGGCTTCCCCTGCCACTGACGGCCTGCGGAGACAACCATCATGGGACAGCTATTGCTGCGCGGCATGCTCGCGGGGCTTCTTGCTGCTTTGCTGGCATTCAGTTTCGCAAAGATCGTCGGTGAGCCGCAGGTTGATCGCGCCATCGCGTTTGAAGAACAGCATTCGACTGCGGAAAAAGCCCCGGGTGCAGCGGAAGAGCCCGAACTCGTCAGCCGCGAAGTTCAGGCAGGACTTGGCTTGTTGACCGGCGTCGCGGTGTTCGGCACGGCGCTCGGCGGACTTTTTGCGCTTGCCTTTGCCTTCGCCAGCGGCCGGCTCCTTAAGTTTCCGCCGCGTACCACGGCGATCCTCATAGCGGCGGTGGGTTTTCTCACGCTCTACGTCGTTCCGTATCTCAAGTATCCAGCAAATCCGCCCGCAGTTGGTACTGAAGATACGATCGGCTACCGGACACAGCTCTATTTCACGATGATGGTTTTCTCCGCCGCGGCACTCGCAATCGCCGTCACCTTCGGACGGGCTTTGTCCACGAGCTTCGGCACCTGGAATGCTACGGTTGCCGGCGCGCTGGCTTACATCGCCCTGGTCGTGATCGCCGCATATGCGTTGCCCACGATCAACGAGGTCCCCAGCGACTTCCCGGCGGACCTCCTCTGGAAATTCCGCATCGCTTCCCTTGGAGTGCAGGCAATCCTTTGGGGGACGATTGGGCTTGTGCTTGGCGCATTGGTCGAGCATAGCCAAGTAAGAGCGGCACACTGAAATCAATGTGGAACTCGGGCCGTCGTTCAGGCGGTCCGAACCGTCCACAGTTACTATCTACAGCGTTTTTGTTTAAGGTTGTCAGAATTGGCGCGACACTCGCCTTGCGTAGGCATCTGCAAGATCGATGATGCAACCGGCTTTTGCCTGGGTTGCGCCCGTACAAGAGGCGAAGTTGCCGACTGGATGTCGATGGACGACAACCAGCGCGATCAGGTTTGGCTTAAGCTGCCCGAACGCCTTGCCAAGGTCGCGATACGCGTACGTCTCCTGCCCTGGACACGCGACGAGATTATCGACTGGGCGAATGAAACGGTATCGAAACGGCGCGGCACCTGGGTGACGGGAACGCCCGGCGCGGTCGCCGAATTCCCCTGCACGCCTGAACGCCGGATCGATGTTGACGCGAACGACGCTTCCGTTGTTGCGCGCGCGGCCGATGCCGCGTTTCGTCTGCGCGTCAGCGATAAAATGCGTGCCTTCGCATTTACCGACGGCGGCCAGATTGTGCTTGGCATGCCGAAGGGCCGGGCAAACATGGCATCCCACACAGCCGTTCAAACGCTCGGGACCGATGCCGATGCGATCGACGAAGCGCACCGGAGCGACAAGCTGTTCGACTTTGGCCTCGGACGAAAGAGCAGCCGATTCTGCGTGCGCACCGGCAACGACGCGCTCGCCGAAAGCCTGTCCGATCAGGCCGGACGGCATTGGTCCGAGGTTATGCCTGAGATCGAAAAAGACATTATCGCGGCAAGCCCGCATCGCGTTGTCGAATCCGCTGCGGCGCGCATCGAGGTCTTCGCACCAATTCCTGAGCCCGGCACGACATCTCCCTCGGGTGCGCATACGCGCTTCCTTCCAGACTTCTTGAAATCGGGCGAAGAAATTCCCGCGAGCCTGGCGCTACCTGCCTTCGCGATGCCTGTTGCGATTTTCTATCCGACACCGGAATCGGCCTAGCGCGCCGAAACGCCGATTCTTTCGCTTTTGTCCCCAGCTCTCGGATACTTACGCGCGTTCAGTGTTGAGGCTGTTGCGCTGCCGTAGTACTCACCTTGCGGGGTCTCATCCGGAACAAAAGAGAGGATCGCATGCGTAGCACCGGTCTCGGAACTCTGCTCGTCGCAGCTCTCGGCCTTGCCTCCTCCGGAGCCTGGGCACAGGATCAGCCGCCGCTGCAATCCTCCTTCACGGCACTTCTTTCCAAAGACTACGAGGTCAAGAGCGTCACGCTGGTGCCCCTCGAGGTTGCCAAGCGCGCCACCGAGTCGGTGAAAACCGACACCGTCATCGTGACGCTGCAGAACAAGCAGTCCGTCGCCGTCTGCTACATCGCGTTCGCGAACTGGGCGTTCATGAACAAGACGTCGCTCGACACACCGACGCTTTGCGAGGTGCGCGAAGGATCGGCACCCGAAGCAGCGTCGACATCCGCGACACCGCCGCCACCGGGTACGACGCCGTAAACGTGGTAAACGCAGCCCCTAGTTCCGCAGCAATGGGTGACACACGCGCCGGCATCACCGTCGTCGCGGCGAATTTCACCGGTCTGCCACAGTTTTACCGCCGCGCACGGATCAATTGAGCCAACTTGCAGACGCGGAGGCATCTCGGGCTTCGCGCAGCGACATGTGAGACCCAGGATGAAATCCATAAGTCCAGTTTTGGCGGCGGCTGCGGTCATGATCGCAGGTTTCGTTGCAACTTCGAGCCCGAGCTATGCCCATAGCGGAACGGCGGACGAACAGGCTGCCTGCACCCCTGACGTTTTGAGTCTCTGCTTCTTCGAAATTCCAAACGAAGACCGGATCGTCGCCTGCCTCAACCGCAAGCGCAATCGGCTGAGCGAAGCTTGCCGCAACGTCATCGACCCGCCGCGCAAATCAAAAGGGCGAAGCAAGCGCTGAAGAGCCGAGTTGGCATTGCGGCCGTAGCAGTCGTAAAAGGCTTCCCGATTCCATCAGCCGTATGACGGCTTCGAGGAGCGGCTTTGAAGAAACTCATCGTAACCGCCGACGATTTCGGGCTCTCGCTGCCGGTCAACGAAGCGGTCGAGCTGGCGCATCAGCACGGCATTTTGACAGCGGCAAGCCTGATGATGGGAGCGCCTGCCCGCGATGACGCGGTCGAGCGGGCGCGGAAGCTGCCGCACCTCGGTGTCGGATTGCATCTGACGCTAGTCGACGGTTGCCCGGTGCTGCCACCGACACAAGTGCCCGGCCTCGTGGGACGCGACGGACGCTTCTCAACTGACCCCGTGAAATTCGGAACGTCGCTGTTTTTCTCCAAAGACCTCCGGCGTCAGGCGGAAGCGGAAATCACCGCGCAGTTCGAAGCATTCGGCAAGACCGGTTTGACGATGGACCACATCAATGGCCATCAGCATTTTCATATGCACCCGGCGATCTCGAAAATCATTGCGAAGCTCGCGCCGAAGTTCGCAAACCCGCCGGTGCGCATTCCCGTCGAGCCGCTATTTCCATCCTACACCGCAACATCCGATCGGTTTCGCGACCGCCTTTCCGGATGGGTCTTTTTCTACGCACAATCGCGCCTCCTGCGTCGCCGGGTCCGCGCTGCAAAACTTGGCGTCAATGACCGGGTTTTCGGACTGAACGACAGCGGCGCTATGACGGAAACGCGCGTTCTGCAATTTCTCGAAAAACTCCCCTCCGGAACAACCGAGTTCTATTTTCATCCTGCGACAAGGCGGTGGCCGGGCGTCGACAATCTGCCCGATCACTACCGCCCAATGGACGAATTTGCGGCGCTGACGAGCCTCAACGTCAAGGCCAAGGTCAAAGCGCTCGGCCTGACACTTGCGCCATTCCGCGATGCCGTTCGCCGCCCTTGAATAGCCACATTCCGAAGCGCTCGAAACGGCCTAATCGCCGTGCTATGCCGCTTGCCGCCGGACGGCGTGTCGCGGCGTAAGAATCGGATCGAAAGCCGTTATGCCGTTCTTCGTCTTTTCTATTTGGCAATTCGCTGGCGTCGCCGTTGGCCTCGCTGGCCTCGCCTATCTCGTTCTTGCCGTGCGCGCGACGTGGCGTTTCCGGGAACGCGCCGTCTTCGGAGGCGAACCGCGCCGAGGCGTTTCGGTGCTGAAACCCGTCTACGGAACGAACCCATACCTTTACGAAAGCCTGCGCTCGTTCTGCCTGCAGGATTATCCGAAGTACGAAGTCATCTTCGGCGCCCATACGCCGGACGATCCGGCCGTCGCAGTCGTCAATCGGCTGATCGCTGAAAATCCGAATCTCGACCTGCGCCTCGTCGTCGATGAAACGCTGGCCGGGCCGAACAGGAAGGCCGCGAACCTTGCGAACATCGCCAGGACGGCGAAATACGATATCTTCGTTCTTGCCGACAGCGACGTCCGCGTCGACCAGGACTGTGTCGCATCGATGGCCGCGCCCTTCGACGATCCGAAGGTTGGCGCTGTCGCGTCGATCTACAAGGGCTGGCCGACGGATGACACGCCCTCCCGTTTCGGCGCACTCTACCTCAACGATTGGTTTGTTCCGTCGGTCGCGGCCGATGTCTATTTGCGCGGCATAGACTTCGTCTTCGGAGCCATGAGTGCCGTCCGGCGCGAGGCGCTTGATGCGATCGGCGGATTCGAGATGCTGGCCGGTTGCCTCGCCGAAGATTTCTCGATGGGCCGCTTCGTCGCGCGGCGCGGCTGGCGCGTGGTCCTATCGCCTTACGCTTGCGACACGGTCGTCGCGGAATCAAGCTTTACTGAGATGTTCCAGCACGAGGTACGCTGGCATCGCTCCGAGCGCGCCTGCCGTCCGTTCGACCAATTCATGGCGGTTGTAACGTGGCCGCTTGCGCTCCTGCTCCTCCTGCTCGTGCCACAACCAAGCATCGTCGGGCTGTCGATCATCGGCGCACATGTCACGCTTCGAATCATTCTCCATTTTCTCGTCCGCCGTCACTTCCGCATCGCGACACCGCCTGAACCATGGCTTGTACCGTTGCGGGAATGCGTGTGCTTTTTTGCCTGGGTCGCCGGCATGTTCGGCAACGATATCAAATGGGGCAAGGAGACATTCAGCATCCGCGCATATCGCAAATTGATGGCAGCGGAAAGCGCATCTCTCGGCGACGCCATTTCGGCCTCACAATCCAGGAAAGCTTCGCGCAGTGCTCAGTGATCCCGCGAAATCCCGCATCTCGCCATCGGGGCGCGTGAAAACGGGCGTCGCGCTCTGCGCGCTCGCTGGCATCGCGCTCGCAATGGCGCTTGTCGTCTATGTCGGCTCCGCCCAGGTTGGAGATGCCTTTCTCTCTGCCGGATGGCGCGGCCTCGCGGCGATGACCGTATTCTATCTCGCGTCAGTGACGCTTTGCGCCTTTGCCTGGCAGATACTCTCGACGACACCGCCGAGGAACGCGATCGCCGTTTTCCATTGGGCACGTTTGCTGCGGGACAGCGTCGCGAACATTCTCGCAATCATCCCGGGCGCAGGCGAAGCCATCGCGGCGCGCGAGCTGACAGTCTTCGGCCTGAAATCCGGCGCAGCCATCGCGACGACGGTCGTCGACGTGACGATGGAAATCATCAGCCAGCTTTTTTTTACGTTGCTTGGCCTTGGAATTCTGGCACGGGAACGCCCCGGCGAGCCGCTTGCTTGGTGGGCACTCGCCGGACTCGCGATAACGGCCGTCGCGATGACAGGTTTCGTCATCGCCCAGCGCAGCGGGCTTTTCCAGTTTCTGCAGTCGTTGCCCGACAAGCTCGGATTGACGGCACCCTGGAGCACAGACGACCAATCGCAAAACATCCACGCAGGTATCGAAGACATTTACCGGGAAGCGCGCCGCCCGATCATATCGACCGTGCTGCATCTCATCGCCTGGATCGTGGGAGCGGCAGAAGCGTGGCTGGCGCTGACGTTCATGGGCTACCCGCTGGGCTTCGGCGAAATCCTGGTGATAGAGAGCCTCGTCTTCGCGTTGCGTACGATCGCGTTCATCGTCCCGTGGGCCGCAGGCGTGCAGGAAGGCGGCTACGTCGCCGTAGGAGCGATATTCGGCCTGACCCCCGACGTTGCCCTTGGATTGTCGCTGCTGAAGCGTGCACGCGAACTTCTGACGGGCGTGCCGACTCTGCTTGTCTGGCAGGCGATCGAAGCGCGGCGCTTGTTGCGGGCGCCGCGCAACGCGAAAAGCCGCTAACCGCGGATACGATGCTCGCGCGCAGTTGTCGCCTTGTCCATCTGCAGCGCATCCCGAACCGTCTCGACGATGCCGGCAGCCGATAGCCCGGCCTTCTGATACATCACTTCCGGCTTGTCCTGATCGACGAAGCAATCGGGCATGACCTTCGCACGCACCTTAAGGCCGTGGTCGAGCAGGCCATTTTCGGCCAGATACTGCAGCACATGGCTGCCGAACCCGCCAATCGACCCTTCTTCGATCGTGACCAGAACCTCATGATCTTGCGCTAGTTGCCGGATGAGATCCGTATCAAGCGGCTTCATGAAGCGAGCATCCGCAACGGTCGTCGATAGACCGAGCGCAGCAAGCTGATCGGCCGCCTTCATGGCTTCGCCGAGTCGCGTGCCGATCGAAAGCAGCGCAACCGTCGAGCCCTCGCGCAGGATGCGGCCCTTGCCGATCGGAAGAACTTCGCCGACCTCCGGCATCGCGACGCCGGTGCCTTCACCACGCGGATACCGGAAGGCGGACGGACGGTCATCGATCGAAACGGCCGTCGCAACCATGTGCTTCAGCTCGGCCTCATCCGCCGCAGCCATGATGACGAAGTTCGGCAAGCATCCGAGATAGGCGAGATCGAAGGAGCCCGCGTGTGTCGCGCCATCGGCACCGACAAACCCGGCGCGATCAATCGCGAATCGCACAGGCAGGCTCTGGATCGCAACGTCGTGAACCACCTGATCGTAGCCGCGCTGCAGGAAGGTCGAATATATCGCAGCAAATGGCTTCATGCCTTCCGTCGCCAACCCGGCCGCGAAGGTCACGGCATGCTGTTCGGCAATGCCGACGTCGAAAGTACGATCTGGAAATTCGCGGCCGAAGACATCGAGGCCCGTGCCGTCCGGCATCGCAGCCGTAATCGCAACGATCGTCGGATCCTTCTTCGCTTCCGCGATGAGGCTGTCTGCGAAAACCCGCGTATAGGAAGGGGCTGCCGCCTGCGGTTTCGCCTGCACGCCGGTCACGACGTTGAATTTTGCGACACCATGATACTTGTCAGGAGAGGCTTCCGCCGGCGCGTATCCTTTGCCCTTCTTCGTCATGACGTGAACGAGAATCGGCCCGTGCTTGACGTCGCGGACATTTTTCAGCACCGGCAGCAGCTGGCCGAGGTCGTGCCCGTCGATAGGGCCGACATAGTAGAAACCAAGTTCCTCGAACCACGCCCCGCCGTGCCACAAATTGCGCGTGTATTCTTCCACCCGCGCCGCGCGGCGTTCCCAGCTCTTCGGCAAGCGCTGCGCCAGCTGCCTCGCGATGTCGCGAACTTTGAAATAGGAAGCGCTCGACGTCGTGCGCGCCAGATAGGACGAAAGCGCGCCGGTCGGCGGCGCGATCGACATGTCGTTGTCATTGAGGATGACGATTAGCCGCTCGTTACGGGCGCCCGCGTTATTCAGCGCTTCGTAGGCCATGCCGGCGCTCATGGCGCCATCGCCGATGACGCAAATGACGTTGTTGTCACCGCCGCTCATGTCACGTGCGACGGCCATTCCGAGACCAGCCGAAATTGACGTTGAAGAATGCGCGGCGCCGAACGGATCGTACGGGCTTTCTGTGCGCTTCGTAAAACCGGAGAGTCCATCAGGCTGGCGCAATGTTCTGATGCGATCACGACGCCCGGTCAGAATTTTATGCGGATACGTCTGATGGCTGACATCCCAAATCAGCCTGTCGCGTGGCGTGTCGAAAAGATAGTGTAGCGCGACTGTCAGTTCGACGACTCCAAGTCCGGCGCCGAGATGCCCGCCGGTTACCGAAACGGCATCGATCGTTTCGGTGCGCAATTCCGCGGCGAGTTGCGGCAGATCCGATTCCGCCAGTTTCCGCAGATCGTCTGGAGTATCGACCAAATCGAGAAGGGGCGTTTTGGATGACCTAGTTACGACTGCATCCATACCGAGATCCCCCCAAACGACTTCTATCTTCACCGCGCAATTATGGACCCTTGGCGCGGCTCAAAAAATGGATGATACCGCTTGCCCCAGACTCTGCGGGGAAGTGTTGCAACCAAGCCTCACAACTGGCAAACACCGGCATCAACATGGGCAAATTAAGGCCACTCTGCTCGACTACGCGATGCGCGGCTTCGAATACGGCCTTTCTGTTGGAAAAAGCAATGCGAAGGAGGCGGGCGATGGTCCCGACCAGAAAGTCTCTTGTCACCAGCATGATCTTGCGTGGTTTACTCTTCGTGGGATTGTGCTTTCCAAGCGCCGCGCCGACGTGGGCTGCCGACGCACCCGATGCGATCAACGGGCTGAATGCACAGCTTCTCGCAACGATGAAACAGGCTCAGGCGCTCGGCGTCCGCGGCCGCTACGATGCGCTCGCCCCAGTTCTCTCGAAAACCTATGACATTGCCTCGATGACGCGCATGGCGGTCGGAGCAAGCTGGGATTCGCTGCAGCCTGCGCAGAAAGCCGCGTTGACTGACGCTTTCTCGCGCATGATGATTGCGACATACGCCAAACGTTTCGACGGCTTTTCAGGCGAAACCTTCAAAATTACTGAGGTTACCGATCGGGCAACCGATAAAATGGTGAAGACGCAGATCATCCAGAGCAACGGCAAGCCGGTTCCCATCAACTATCTGATGCGAAAATCCGGGCCAGGTTGGAGGGTGGTCGATGTCTACCTCGACGGAACGATCAGCGAGCTTGCAAGCCGCCGCGCCGAATTTACATCGATATTGAAGTCCGGAGGTCCGGACGCCCTGATCGCATCATTGCGTAGGCAGGGCGACAAGCTCCTATCGGGCAGTTGAGATTTTAGCTTGGACGTCATGGCTGCAGTTGGTAGCGCCAGCCATGACGTCTCTCTTTCGGGAATATTCGAAGGCTGGCGTGCAAAGCCGAAGCGGGCCGCGCCTTTCAGACGCCGGCGACCACCTGCAGATTGTGTGACGACCTATACGTCTAATTAAGCAGCGACGCCGTTACTGCTTATCGACCGGAGTAGCCGTGTCCGCGGACGGCGGCCCGACAATAACGACGGTCCGCTGCTTGGGAAGACTCATCTTCGGCACGTCCGTCATCTGACGACTTTGGAGCATCGTCGGAGACGAGACCAGCGTCATGACCGGCTCGATCGCATTCGGATCAGGCGGCGGAGGTGTGCTCGTCAGCGCGCTCGTGTCCAACGCCTCCTGAAGCTCGGCCTGCCGTTTCTGATCCGTAACACTTCGGAGCATCGAATAGAAATCGACCGAACTCTCCTCAAGCGTCTCCATGTCCTCAGCTTTGCTGAGATTGGTCAACGGACTTGTGACTGTGCCTGCGAGATCGACACGGCTCGCCAGTGTAGCGATTTTCGTCGGAATCAGCGCCGCCGCCGGAATCTGCGCCGCGAACTCGACGCCCGAACCGATGGCGTCGCGCACATTCGTCGGCCCAATGACCGGGAGCACCAGATAGCTGCTGTCACGATAACCCCAGACGTACATCGTCTGACCGAAATCGCCCGACTGCTTGTTCATACCTTGAGTTGCAGCAACGTCAAAAAGTCCGCCGAGCCCGAGCGTCGAATTGAGCGCAAACCGCCCGAGCGTCGTAGCTGCTGCCCCCGGCCGAAGCTGTAGGACGTCATTGGCGAAGACCATCGGCTCGTTGAGGTTTGTCGTGAACGCATCAATGCGATCGCGGACCTCCTCCGGCACATTCTCATTGTAGGCTTTTGCGGCGGGATAGAGGACCGAGTGATTGAAGTCCTGATTGCCATCGAAGACCGAACGATTGAACTTCTCGTTGGGATCCGCGATCGTCTTCGGCTCTTCCTCTTTTTCCGCTGATGCCAAGTAGTCGGGAGAGGGCGCAGACGTGCCCGTGCCAGCGCAGCCCGAGAGCCCTACGCCAACGAAAATGCAGCCGACCCAGCTTAGGATGGCGCTTGGCTTCACGTCTCGATATTCCCCCTTGCAGGCCCCCGCCCGTTAGGCATCCTGAGATTTAACGCAGCTCCGAATTTGAAGCTACCTTAATCAGGTGTTACTCCGAGAGCTTCCCTTTAATAAATCAGAAAGTAGCGTCGGAATGACGTTCTGTCTGTGGCTTGTTTGCACCCTCATTGCGATGATCGGTAGTGCTTATGCTCTGCTGGCAGCGAGTCTCGTCGCCCGGTTTGCCCGCGGATCAAGGGCCGTCCTGGGGGAAGCAGAGGACGTCACGCTCCTCAAGCCACTCTATGGTGCAGAGGCCGCTTTGGCCCCGAACCTTGCGTCATTTTGCGCACAGGATTACCCGGCGGGAATTCAGGTCGTCTGCGGCGTGCAGGATCCCTACGACCCCGCCATACTCTTCGTCCAGGACCTCCGCGCTCGGTTTCCAGACCGCGATATCAGGCTTGTCGTGGGGCCGAAGACCGTGGCCGGAAATCCGAAAATATCAAACATCCTCAATATGATGCCTGAGGCATCGCATGACGTTTTGATTCTGAGCGATAGCGACATGAGCGCCGGGCCAGACTATGTGAGAGATGTCGTCGCCACTTTGCAGCAACCCGAGGTTGGCCTCGTGACATGCCTCTATCGCGGTCGCGCCGTGGGAGGATTCTGGTCCCGCCTTGCGGCTGCCGCAGTCGATCAGCACTTCCTGCCAAGCGTCCTCGTCGGATTGAAATTCGGCGTGGCGCATCCGTGCTTTGGATCGACGATCGCGTTGCGGCGTGAAACGCTTCGGCGTATCGGCGGCTTTGAAGCCTTCGCTGATGCTCTCGCTGACGATTATGAAATGGGAGACGCGGTGCGCCGCCTCGGCCTTAAAGTCGCAATACCTCCATTCACCCTTGGGCACACCTTCTCCGATGAGTCGTTTTCAGAACTCATCACCCACGAGCTCCGCTGGGCGCGCACGATTCGCCTCGTCGATCCAAAGGGCTACGCGGGTTCGATCCTGACACATCCGCTTCCATTCGCGTTGGCGGCTTTGCCGTTGAGTGGCTTCAGCGCAATAGCAGTTATCATCCTTGCGGCAACGCTTGCATCACGCCTTTTCATTCCGATACAAGTTGAGCGATTACAGGGCGGGGGCAAAAGTTCGCTCTGGCTCAGCCCTTTGCGAGATCTCGTGAGTTTCGCAGTGTTCGTCGCGAGTTTCGTGCCTGGTGCCGTCAATTGGCGGGGCCGCCGTTACAGCGTCGAATCCGATGGGTCCGTCACGCCGCTTTGAAAGGCGCCGATATGCGCACGCTCTTTTTGCAAGCTCCTTCTTTCGATGGTTACGACGGTGGTGCAGGCGCACGCTACCAGATGAAGCGCGAGGTGCGCTCCTTCTGGTATCCGACATGGCTCGCACAACCGGCCGCGCTGGTCGAAGGCTCGAAACTGATCGATGCGCCTCCGCATAACCTCTCCTTCAAGGACATCGAAGGCGATATCCGCGGCAAAGACTTGATCGTGCTTCACACCTCGACGCCGTCCTTCCGCCAGGACATCAAGACCGCCGAGATGATCAAGGACATCAATCCGACCGCAAAGATCGGGTTCATCGGAGCCAAGGTCGCGGTCGAGCCCGACAAGGCTTTCACCGAAACATCGGCGATCGATTTCGTGGCTCGCAACGAATTCGATTTCACCGTCAAGGAAATCGCCGACGGCCGCGACTGGGCCAACGTGAAGGGCATCACCTACCGCAATAAGGAAGGCGTCGTCGTCCAGAACGAGGACCGCGAGGTCCTGCACAATATGGACCTCTTGCCGTTCGTGTCGCCCATCTACAAACGCGACCTCGACATCACGAAGTATTTCGGGGGCTATCTGAAGCACCCGTATATCTCGTTCTACACCGGCCGCGGTTGCAAATCGCGCTGCACGTTCTGCCTCTGGCCGCAGACGGTCGGTGGCCATAACTATCGCGTCCGCTCGATCGAGCACGTCATCGAGGAAGTGAAGTACGTCCAGCGCGAGCTTCCGCAGGTCAAAGAGATTTTCTTCGATGACGACACGCTGACGGACAATATTCCGCGCGTCGAAGCATTGGCGAAAGAACTCGGCAAGCTCGGCGTCGTCTGGTCGTGCAACGCCAAGGCCAACGTTCCGCGCAAGACGCTCGAAATCCTCAAAGACAACGGCCTGCGGCTGCTTCTCGTCGGCTATGAGTCCGGCAACCAGAAGATTTTGCACAACATCAAGAAGGGCCTGCTTGTCGACGTCGCCAAGCGCTTTTCCAAGGACTGCCGCGAACTCGGCATCGTCATCCACGGTACGTTCATCCTCGGCCTTCCGGGAGAGACGCGTGAGACGATCCAGGAAACGCTGGAGTTCGCCAAGGAAGTGAACCCGCACACGATCCAGGTTTCTCTCGCCGCGCCCTATCCGGGCACGTTCCTCTACCAGCAGGCGAAGGAAAACGGCTGGTTTGCCGAAGAAACCGATCTGTTGACCGAAGGCGGCACGCAGATTGCGCCGCTCAACTATCCGCACCTGGGCCACACGGAAATCTTCAACTCGGTCGAGGACTTCTACAAGAAGTTCTATTTCCGGCCGTCGAAGATCGCCTCCATCGTCGGCGAAATGATTACCTCTCCCGAAATGATGAAGCGGCGCCTGCGCGAGGGTGTCGAATTCTTCCAGTTCCTACGCAACCGCGAAGAAGCCTAAAGGCTTTCACTGAATTCAGCCGAAGAAGCCGGATCAACTTGGTCCGGCTTCTTCTCGTTCCGTGGCGGACCCATCAGAATGGGCTGGAACAATACCGCCGCCGCAAGTGTCGTGCACAGCGACAAGGCAAGCAATTCGCCCATGCTGGACGTACCCGGGTGGCTTGAAAAGAACAGGCTCCCGAAGGCAATCGCCGTCGTCATGGCGCTGAAAATAACCGCGCGCGTCAGAGACGATGCAAGCAGGCTTGTCTCGCCCTCGCGCCACGCGAGCACGTAATAGATCTTGAACGCTACGCCGACGCCGAGCAGCACAGGCAGCGCGATGATATTGGCGAAGTTGAGCGGCAATCCGATCAGCACGCACAATTCAAGCGTCACGACGCCCGCAAGCAAGAGTGGAACGAGCGTCATCAGAACGTCGCTCACGCGCCGCAAAGCGACATACAGGATCAGCGTGATGGAAATCAAAGCCAGGGCACCGGCCTGAATGAAAGCCGTGACGACCGTCTTCGCCGATTCTTGAATCAGAATCGGAACGCCCGTCGCATCCGGTGATACGGCGAGCACCGCAGCCGCGAAACGCCGTAAATTGGCGTTGTCGTTCCCGTCGCCGGATGGAGCGATCTGGATGCGCGCACGGCCATCCTTCGTTGTCCAGTCGGAGACGATATCCTCTGGCAGCGTTTCCAAAGTAACGGTCTGCGCCCCCAGCGCCGCCTGAATTTGCGTAAGGCGCAGCTTGAAACCGTCCATCAGGGCGCTTTCGACCTTCGCCCGCTGTTCGGGCGTTGCATCCGCGAGCTTGCCGAGCACGTCGGCCATGTGCGCCGCAATCGACGATCCTTCGGCCTTCTTCGCCGCATTGGCGAAACCGGACGCCGCATCTTTGAGCGTCGCTCTGGTTTCCTCATCGGTCGGCGGTGTGCGCACCTCCGGTGCATCGAGGGACGGCCCGAGCAGATTGGCCGCATCTTGAATGACCGCGAGCTTTTCCTGCTGCTGATCGGGTACGAAGCTCGCGAGCGTCACGACGCGCGAGACTTCCGGCAAATGCTCGATTTTTCCAGCGAGCGCTTTCGCGTCTGCGAGCGACGGCGTCAGAATGTCGATCGTGTTCGGAGCGGTCGCAGGATCTTTCATCAGATCGTTGAACGTCGCGACTGATTCGACCTTATCGCTCCTGAGATTGATCGGATTGAAGTCGAACGTCAGCCGCTGCAGCAGCGGTAGCCCCGCGGCCACTGAGATCGCCGTGATGGTCAGGATCGCGATCCGGTGCCGCGCCATGAAACGATCGACCGGCGCAAGCGCACGATAACCGACCTCATCCGGCTCTCCTGGCGGATTGAGCAGCACGAGCAGCGCGGGCAGCAGGGTAATGCTCGTCAGAAACGCAATGATCATGCCGCTTCCGGCGATGAGACCAAGCTCGGAGACACCGCGATAGGCAGTCGGCAGAAACGCATAGAAACCGGCAGTCGTCGCCGCCGCAGCGAGCGCCAGCGGTTTTCCGGCTTTCCGTCCCGCAGCAACCAAAGCTTCGCGAAGTGAGTCGCGATTGTGCCGTTCCTGTCGGTATCTCACCGAGAACTGGATGCCGAAATCGACGCCGATGCCGACGAACAGCACCGCGAATGCAACTGAGATGAGGTTGAGGGCGCCGACCATGGCGAGCCCGGCCGCAGCCGTCAGCGCCAGTCCCACGAAGAGCGAGACGATGACCGCAAGAATGATCCGCCCCGACTTGAGCGCCAGCCACAAGATGACGAGAACGGCGGCAATCGTCACACTCGTATTGAGAGCCGCGCCTTCGGCGACCGTGCCGAATTCCTCGTCGGCCATCGGCACCGACCCCGTCAGGCGGACACGCACGCCGTGATCCGGCGTCAGCCCAAGCTGTCGTGCCGTCTCACGGATAATTTCAGAGGCTTCCGCGCCGGGCTGCAGCTCCCCGAAATCGAGAATCGGCTTCACCTCGAGAAAGCGGCGCAAATCCGCCGAAGCGGGCTTCTCGTTGGTCAGCAGCTCATCCCACGAAAAGGCTGACGGCTTACCCGCAAGCAGGCCGTCGATCGAATCGGCAAGAACGGTCAGCGGCTTTTCATAATCGGCCCATGCCGCGCGCTCTTCTTCAACGCCCTGGGGCAGAAGCGACAGCGCTTTCGCCAACCCGTTGAGCGTCGGATCGGCGGCGACCGTCGCAAGCACTGGCTGCGCCTTGATGAGATTTTCTGTGGTTTGCTTGACCTCGTTGAGCGACAGATAAAGCAAACCGTTCTTCTCGAAGAACGCGCCGCCCTCGCGCCGGTGAACCGCTTCGAAGGGCTTCGGAACCTTGGCCGAAAGGGCTGCGTAAAGTTTCCTTGCGGCCGACTCGGCCAACTCCGGCGTCGTCCCATCGATGACGATTTCGATTGTGTCGCTATGCTGAGGAAACGCGGCGTCGAACTGCTGCTCGCGCTGCCGCCAATCCAATTTCGATGAGATGAGCTGGCTCGTGTCCGTCGTGATCGCGAAATGCGACGTGATATACGTGACGGCG
The DNA here is from genome assembly GCA_035547255.1 of Hyphomicrobium sp. Taxonomy (GTDB): domain Bacteria; phylum Pseudomonadota; class Alphaproteobacteria; order Rhizobiales; family Hyphomicrobiaceae; genus Hyphomicrobium_B. The sequence goes on along the minus strand of DASZVX010000079.1, from coordinate 11,748 downwards.
CCCGCGGTAAGCGCCATCGCGAGTACAATTGTCAGCCACGGCAAACGCAGCGCGGCAGCGACGATGCTCGCAACCGAACGCTCGATCATGCGGGCACAAGCCCGCCGTGTTCGCGCCGGTAAAGAAAATGATGATTGAGCATACCCGTCTAACTTATCAGTATTTCAGTGGATGAAACCGTTGCTTACCAGATGCGCCCTGGCTCCGCACCCCAGCCAACAGATATGTTGCTTTTAAGACACCAGAGTCTCGTCCATTCGCTGCGTAACGTCGCCGTGAGTCCATATCCAAATATTTAGCGCGTAAAGTCTGCCCAGGAAAAAACTGAAGTATTCAGTACAGCGCGCGATCGCATCCCGCTGAAACGTCGGGAGCCGGGCTGAAGCGGATCGCGATCGCGCATCAGCAGAACGGGGAATTCTGCATGAAAATCATCTTGGCGCAGCCGCGCGGTTTTTGCGCGGGCGTCGTCCGGGCAATCGAGATCGTCGAGCGAGCACTCGCCTCGCGCGAGGGACCGGTCTACGTGCGCCACGAGATCGTCCACAATCGTCATGTCGTCGATGACTTGAAGGCGAAAGGCGCGAAGTTCGTCGAGAATCTCGCAGACATCCCCTCCGATGCGATTGCGATTTTCAGCGCTCACGGTGTTTCGCAAGCTGTTGAAGACGACGCTGCGAAGCGCAATTTGAATGTCATCGACGCAACCTGCCCGTTGGTCACCAAGGTCCACAATCAAGGTCAGCGCTATTCGTCCCTCGGCCGCACCGTCCTCCTGATCGGACACGCAGGCCACGCCGAGGTTGAGGGTACGCTTGGCCGAATTACCGGCCCGGTCCACCTGGTCGAAACCCGCGAGGATGTTTTTAACCTCGATATTCCCGACGACACACCCGTCGCCTATATCACGCAAACGACTCTGAGCGTCGACGACACGCGCCAGACGATCGAGGCCGTCAAAGCCCGTTTCAGCGACGTCATCGGCCCTGAGACACGTGACATCTGCTATGCCACCCAGAACCGCCAGACAGCCGTCCGCGACCTTTGCAGGCATGTCGACGTTCTCTTAGTGGTTGGGTCTGCCAACAGCTCGAACTCCAACCGGCTTCGGGAAATCGGGGAAGAATGCGGTATCCCGAGTTATCTCGTCGCAGATGGCCTGCAAGTCGATCCGGAATGGCTTGCGGGGAAGGAAACCATCGGCATAACTGCCGGAGCATCTGCGCCGGATGTCCTTGTCGATGACGTAATCGGGGCGCTAGCTAAACTGGGGCCGATCGAAATCAAGGCGCTGCAAGGCGTCGAGGAAAAAATTACCTTCCGCTTACCGCCTGAATTGCTCAAAGCGTCGTGAGCCAGGACACGGGGCGCGTGGGCATCGCTAGAAGGAGCCTTGAGGGGTGGGAATTCCATTAGACCAAGCACTGTCGATCGGTGCTTACGTGCTGAAGCAGCACCTGACGGGCCGCAAGCGGTACCCGCTCGTGCTGATGCTGGAGCCGCTATTTCGCTGCAACCTCGCGTGCGCAGGCTGTGGCAAGATCGATTATCCCGATAAGATCCTGAACCAACGCATCTCGGTTGCCGACGCTCTCCATTCGATGGACGAATGCGGCGCGCCCGTCGTCGTCATGGCGGGCGGCGAACCGTTGCTTCACAAAGAGCTGCCTGAGATCGTCGACGGCGCACTCGCCAAGGGCAAGTTCGTCACGGTCTGCACCAACGCGCTGCTGCTCGAAAAGAAGATCGATCTCTATAAGCCGCACAAGCGCTTCAACTGGTCGATCCATCTCGATGGCGACCGTGAGATGCACGACAAATCGGTGTGCAAGCAGGGCGTCTACGATCGCGCCGTCGAAGCTATCCGGATTGCGAAAGACAAAGGCTTCCGCGTCAACATCAACTGCACGCTTTTCAGCGACGCAGAGCCGGAACGCGTCGCGAAGTTCCTCGACGACGTCAAGGCTATGGGCATCGGCGGCATCACGATCTCGCCGGGCTACGCCTACGAGCGCGCGCCCGATCAGCAGCACTTCCTGAACCGCACGAAAACGAAGCAGATCTTCCGCGATATTCTGAAACGCGGCCGTGGCGGTCGTGCTTGGCCGTTCTTCCAGTCGGCGCTGTTCCTCGACTTCCTCGCGGGCAACCAGACCTATCAGTGCACGCCTTGGGGCAACCCGACGCGGACCGTCTTCGGCTGGCAGCGGCCCTGCTACCTCCTCGGCGAAGGCTACGCCAAGACCTTCAAGGAGCTGATGGAAGATACCGATTGGGACAAGTACGGCACCGGCAACTACGAAAAGTGCGCCGACTGCATGGTCCATTCGGGCTTCGAAGCGACGGCCGTTGTCGATGCAGTCAAACGTCCGTGGAAGCTCGCCGCCGTTACGCTCAAGGGCGTCAAGACCGACGGCCCGATGGCGCCAGATATTCCTCTGCACAATCAGCGCCCGGCAGAGTTCGTCTTCTCGCGCCACGTCGAGAAGAAACTAGCCGAGATCGACGAAGCCGAGGCCAAGACCCACAAGACGGTGGCAGCGGAATAGCTCGGCCATCGCCCGCCGGGTCGCGAAGGCTGTTCGGATCAAGTCCGGAAGTTGGCTGGGCTGCGAGGCGAGCGACTTGAGCACTGCCGCAAGATCCGGCGTTCCGTCCGGCTTCATACCGTTGACTGCTGCGGGCGGCAGGTGCTGCTTGGCGCTGTCCGCAATCACGCGCAGGACCGCGAACGGCAATCCGTGCGCGGCCGCGACGCGTGCCACCACGTGACTTTCCATATCGACAGCAACAGCCCCGGTCGCCCGATAAAGCGCAGCCTTACCATTGACGTCGGCAACGGCTTTCGAAGAGCCGACAACCATTTCACGGCGTGCATCCGGAAACATGGCAAGCAAGCGAGCAGCCCACGCATCATCCGCCTTGAAGCTTTGCGCGTCATGCAAGACGGTCGTCCCGACGATGCACGTTCCCGGCGTTAGTTCCGGCTGCAATGCCCCCGCGATTCCGAAACTGATGAGCCCGCGGGCGCCATCGTCAAGCGCGCGCTCGAGCAATGCCGCAAGACGTGCTTCGTCACCCCCACCGATGACCGCCTTCACACCGGGCGAGCGTTCTGCGATACGCGCCTCTGCTCGAAGGCCGGTCGCAGCGACGACGAAGCCCTGAGCTTGCACGGCATCACATCCCGACAAGAACGGACTTGGTATTGGCCGATTTGAGGTTCCGGTAACGCGCCAACGCCCACAGCGGGAAGAATTTCGAATAGCCGTGGTAGCGAAGATAAAAGACGCGCGGGAACCCCGTCGCAGTGAAGCGCTCTTCGCCCCAGAAGCCGTCGCTGCCCTGCCTGGACGTCAAATAGGCGACGCCTTTCTTGACAGCCGGATGATCGACCTCGCCCGCAGCCATCAATCCCATCAGCGCCCACGCCGTCTGCGACGCCGTGCTCGGCGCACGCTCATAACCCTTGTAGTCAAGACTATAGCTCTCGCCGTCCTCGCCCCAGCCGCCATCGGAGTTCTGTATCGAGACGAGCCAATCGATGGCTTTGCGCATCGACGGCGCTGACGGATTGACGCCTGCAGCGTTCAACGCACAGAGCACCGACCACGTACCGTAGATGTAGTTCATGCCCCAACGGCCGTACCAGCTTCCGTCTTTCTCCTGCGTGTCTTCGAGATAGGCGAGCGCTTTGTCGAGAACCGAGCTTGTGTCCCGCCGTTCTCCAAGTTGCGCCAGCATTGAAACGCAGCGCGCCGAAACATCGGCGGTCGGCGGATCGAGAAGCGCGCCATGATCGGAAAACGGAATCTGGTTGAGGTATTCGTAGGAATTGTCGGCGTCGAACGCGCCCCATCCGCCGTTCTTGCTTTGCACCCCGGCGACCCATTCGCGCCCGCGCGCCATCGCCTCGCGATACTGCTCACGTTTCGGAGCATCCCCTCCGGCTGCGCGATCCATCGCCATGACAACGACAGCCGTGTCGTCGACGTCGGGATAATAGGGATTGGCATATTGGAATGCCCAGCCACCAGGGCGAACGCCCGGACGCGATGCCGCCCAATCTCCGACAGTATCCAGAACCTGCAGGGGCTTCAGCCAGGCCAGCGCCCGATCAACACTTTGCTGGACGGGATCTCCTCCCGATTCCATCAGCGCATGCGCCGCGAGCGCCGTATCCCAAACCGGCGATAGGCACGGCTGACAATAAGCCTCGTCGTCTTTGATGACGAGCAGCTTCTCAATCGAGCTTCGTGCCGTCATATAGTTCGGATGATCGTGCGAGTATCCGAGCGCGTCGTAGACCAGCAGCGAATTGACCATTGCCGGGAAGATAGCGCCGAGACCGTCTTCACCGTTGAGACGTTCGGTAACGAAGGCGACGGCCTTGTCGATCGACTTTTTGCGCAACGACTTCGGAAACAGCGGCTCGAACAGCCGCAACACCCGGTCGATGCCGCCGAAAACTTGCGACCATGGAAATTTCTGATGCGGGCCCTTCGGCCAATTCCGAACCTGTTCCGGCGGCGTGACGAATAGCTCGGAAATACCGACGCCCTTCGGATTCCGCGCTTTCGGCTTCAGCGCATTGAGAACCGTCAACGGAATGAGAACCGTCCGCGCCCAATACGAAATCTTGTCGATGTGAAACGGAAACCACCGCGGCAGCAGCATGATCTCGACCGGCATCACCGGCACACCCGACCACGGAATAGACCCGAAAAGCGCCAGGAGATTGCGCGTGAAGACGTTGCTGTGTGAGGCGCCCCCCTGCGCCAGAATCCATGCACGCGCCTTCTTCATGTGAGGTGCGTCGGCCGAGTCGCCGACCATCTTCAGCGCGTAGTATGCCTTTACCGCAGCACTGATGTTCGACACGCCATCGTGAAACAAAGGCCAGCCGCCGTCGGTTGACTGGATACGCCGAAGATAGCGCGCGATTTTTTCTTCGAGCACCGCATCGACAGGCTCGCCGAGATAATGCCGCATCAGAACGTATTCGGCCGGGATCGTCGCATCCGCTTCAAGCTCGAAAACGAAATGACCGTCCGGGCGCTGAAGCGCGAGAAGCGAGTTTCTCGCCGCCGAGATCGCCGTTTCGAGTTCGTGTCCCGGAACGTCTCGTGTTGTCCCCTCTCCGGAACGAGCGAGTGTTGCAGCCGCGTCGATAGTCATGGAGGCTCTCCCAGAAGCCTAGCGTCGTATCAGAAACCCTTAGCCATCGCTAGTTTGGCTGCTTTTTCGCCCGAGCGGATCGCACCTTCGATCGTCGCCGGCAGACCCGTCGCTGTCCAATCGCCGGCGAGGTGAAAGTTCCGCCACTGTGTTTCGGCCGAAGGCCTGAGCGCATCCTGCTCCGGCGTTGCGGCAAAAGTTGCGCGACGTTCCTTGACGATTTGCCACGGCGGCAGCGGGTCATTCAGCCCCGCGATCTTCGCGACCTCGGACCAGATCCGCCGCGCCAGCGGCTCCCGTTCCGTTTCGTTGAAGCGATCGGCGGCACTAACAGTGACCGACAGCCGATCGTCGAATGCGAAAAGCCACTCCGTCGTCCCGTTGATGACGCCGATGATCTTCGGCAAGCCTGCGGGAGGCGCGACCTTGAAATGCAAATTAAAGATCGCGCGGTAGTCTGTCGGCACCGTGAGCCCGGGAACGAGCGTCCGCGCCACCCATCCGGATACGGCGAGAATGACCTGATCTTCGGGATTAAGGTTCAGTGCGCCGTCTGCAAATTGCAGAGAGCGGACGCGATCAGCTCCAAATTCGACCGCCCGCACCGCGTCGTCGAAGCGAACTTCACCGCCGTTCTTGCGAATGAAAGCGACCGCCGGATCGACTAGCGCCGGCCCAAGCCCATTGGCCGCGAATAATGGTCGGCATGCTCGCCCGCCCTTCGCCAGCGTGCCGCGAACGACCGCCCCCGCGAGACGCGCCGAGCCTTCGGCCGGATCGCAATTCAATGCAGCAAGCAATACCGGATAAAGCAGCTTGCGATAGACCTCGCTGCTGCTGTCGATCCTCCGCATAACGGTATCGGACCCATTCGCGAGCAACAGGTTTCCGAGGCGGACGTAATCCGACGCTCGGGTTCCCGGAACACGCCGCCGCTCCGAGAAGATCCACCACGGCACGGGCCCATCGTTCGGGCGCAGGACCCAACGGCCGCCGGATTTGACGTCGTGAAACGTGAACTCAGCGTGATCGGGAGCGGCCAGTAAATCGCGCCCGCCGATCACGTCGAGAAAAGCAAGCGCACTCTGGTTTCCCGAAAGAATGAGATGATTGCCGTTGTCGATCGTGAGGCCCAGCGCCGGCTCGTAATAGGATCGGCAACGACCACCTGCATGTCGCGCCAACTCGTGCACGACGACCTTCTTGCCCCTACGCGAAAGCTCAACAGCCGCCGAGAGGCCGGCGAGACCGGCCCCTACGATGTGCGTCGTACCGATCGACATTAGAAGATGCCGTCGCGGAGCACGGCCCAGAGCACATACCGCTTCGAGCGACGAACGTCGGCGCGCGGCGCATGCCATCCGCGCGTAATCAGCTTCTCGAGAACTCCACGATAGACCGTCGCCATCATCCGCGGCGAACGCGCCGAACGGCGCGGGCAGCGTGCCATGATAGCTTCCGATCGCCGGTAGTAGTTGCGCGTCTTTTGCGCAATGCTCCGGCAAACACGATCGAGTGCCGGATGCGCAAGAATAGCGTCGATGTCGGTCTCCGTAATACCGGCGTCGTGCAGCCCTTCCTTAGGCAGATAAAGCCGGCCCAGCGCGGCGTCTTCGTCGATATCTCGCAGAATATTCGTCAGCTGCAGGGCGCGTCCCAGATGGTGCGCGAGGTCGATGCCGAGGTCTCCGTCAATGCCAAAGATCGGCACTGAAAGCCGGCCGACGGCAGACGCGGCGCGATCGCAGTAAAGATCGAGAACCTCCCAATCCGGAGCATGGATATCGCGCACGATGTCCATCTCCATGCCGTCCACGACGGCAATGAAATCGTCTTTCTTCAGCCCAAATTTCGTTATCGGATACGCTAGGTAGTTCGTCCGCAGCGTCGTGGATCCGTTTGCATAAAACTGCTCGATATCGGCGCGATAACGCGCGAGTTCCGCCATGCGAGCTTCTCGCGGCCCGCCGTTGTCGGCAACATCGTCGACCGCCCGGCAAAATGCATAGACGTGATACATGGCGTCGCGCTGCTCCAGCGGCAGCATGCGCATAGCCGCGTAAAACGAGCTGCGTGATGCCGCCGGGGCCTCTTCGTAGGCTAATGTTTGTGCTTCGGACGTCATGCGACATCATCCCTGACGGCTTGGTGGGCCGCGCGTTTTCCCGTGATTCGCGCGGCGATTGCTGAGGCAGCGGCACGCCCCGCGATCAACGCCGCTCGCGCCTTCGAAAGATGCACGCGATCCGCCAATGGATCACGCGTGTTCAACAGAGCGACGAGCTCGCGAGCAAGCCCGACGATGACCGAAGTTTCAACGCTGAGCCGCAAGTCGGAGACATGAGGCGGCAGATGCGAGGCTTCCGGCAGAAGATCCCCGGTTCGCGCGACGACATCGCGAAGGCAGGCCAGCAACTGAGCCGACGAGCGAGACCGAGCGAGATCGGCAACATCGGCCCCGTACCGCGCCATATCGTCGAGCGGAATATAGACGCGATCGAGGTTGCGATAGTCCTTTCCGCAATCCTGCACATGATTGATGATCTGCAGCGCCGTGCACAGGGCGTCGGACGGTCCCCACGTCGACTTTGATTCCCCGTGCACATCGAGAACGAAGCGGCCGACCGGCATCGCCGAGTAGCGGCAATAGTCGATCAACTCCGCCCAATGGGCATATCGAGTTTTCGTCACATCCTGACGAAAGGCTTTGAGAAGATCGAGCGCATGTTGCGGACTAAGGTTCCGGCTTTTCAGTTCCACGCGAAGAGGCAGCGCGTCGACTGCAACATCGGACTTTCCGAGAAGCGTATCTTCAAGTGCTGCGAGAATCGCAAACTTCGCGGACGGATCAAGGCTCGCGTGGTCGGCCGCATCGTCTGCCGCGCGCGCAAAACGGTAGAAGGCCAGGATCGGCGCCCGGTAACGCGGAGCGATGATCCTCGACGCGACGGGAAAATTCTCGTCGTGCTCAGACTTGCCGGACTTGTACGCCGTGTCGACCGTCATCGCTTTCCTGCTTGGGCCTGAACGCGTCCCTTCCAGAGGCCACCTCGTCCAGCGCTGTGCTGGTATGCTGAATCTAGCGCAAAGATTAAATAGGCGGCTGCAATAACAGGCAGCGCGAAGCCCCATAGTGGGGAACGGTGGTAAAACCGCAACGTCGGTTGAAACGACAGCGCCATAAGCAAGTACGCGGCAGTGGAAAAAACCCAAGCCGGATAGCTCGCTATGAGGATTAGCAGCGGAGGAGCCAAGTAAAGGAGGCTCATGCCGATTATCGTCCCGAGCAACAGCGAGGGCGAATAGTGGAGCTGCGCATACGCCGAGCGCGCAACCATGCGGCGAATATCTTCAACCTTAGGGTAGGATCTGAGGCTGAGCACGCGCTCCGACATTCCGAGCCAGATAGATCCCTGCGCCTTCATGATCTTCGCAAGCGTGCAGTCGTCAATCAAAGCGCCGCGAATAGCACCGATCCCTCCGGCGCGCTCGAGCGCCAGACGTTCGACGAGCATGCATCCGCCTGCCGCGGCGGCGGTTCGTGCGATTGCGCGGTTTGCCCACGCGAACGGATAGAGCATTTTGAAAAAGAAGACGAAGGCAGGAACGAGAGCCTTCTCCGCAAAACTCTTGCAGTTGAGCTTAGCCATGACTGACGTCAGCACCCGATTCTCAACCAGCGCGCGCTGAGCGAGAGACGTCAAAACATCCGGCTCATAGCCGATGTCGGCATCCGTCAGCAGAAAATATCGCGGCGCCCCTTTTCCCTCGCTCGCAGCTGCAATGCCCTGATGCATTGCCCAGACTTTGCCCGTCCAGCCGGAGGGCAGCGGCGTACCGCTGACAATGGTGATCTTGCGCCCTGCTTTTTCCGCCACTCGACGCGCAACGTCTGCCGTACCGTCGGTGCTTTGGTCGTCGACAAGCACGATCGAAAATTCGCCCGGATAATTCTGCGCGGCAAGTGACGCCAGCGACCACGCCAGCACATCGGCCTCGTTCCGGGCTGGCACGACGGCAACGACAGACGGCCAATCGAACGCCTCGCGGCTTTCCCGCGATCGGTACGCTTCTTCGCGCTCGCGCGTCAGCCAGAACCCGCCATGCAGCAAAACGAGATAGAGCCATGCGATAAGGCCAAGCGCCGCAATGATGCCGACCGCGCTCATTTCAAATATCCCGCATCGCGAAACCAACGATAGGCGTCGGCCAAAGCCTCGGAGGCCGGGCGCGAGTTATACGATAGCTCACGCCGGGCTTTCGCGGACGAAAAATACATCTTGTATTTTGCCATCCGGATGCCGTCGACGGTAGCGAACGGCTCGCGTCCCGTAATGCGCGCCGCGGCTTCCGCACCGTACGCGATCGGATAAACGAGCTGACGTGGCAATCGCGTCGTCGGCGCACGACGTCCAGCAATCCGTGAAATTTCGGCCAGCATTTCCCCGAGCGTCATGTCATCGCCGCCGAGGATATAGCGTTCGCCGATCTGCCCGCGCCTCAACGCAGCAAGATGCCCTGCCGCGACGTCATCGACATGCGCAAGATTGAGACCCGTATCGACATAAGCAGGCATGCGTCCGCAAGCAGCTTCGATGACGATGCGCCCAGTCGGCGTCGGCCTGACATCGCGCGGGCCGATCGGCGTCGACGGATTGACGATTATCGCCGGCAATTTGGAGTCGACCACCATGCGCTCGACAAGCCGCTCAGCGAGAACTTTACTCTTCTTATAGGCACCGATTGCATCGGCCTCGCTTAAAGGCGATGCTTCATCGACGGGCACGCCATCGTTCGATGGACGTAGCGTCGCAACGCTCGAGGTATAGACGACACGCTCGACGCCATTGGCGAGCGCGGCCGTCATCACAGCGCGCGTACCCTCGACGTTCGTTTTAATGATCTCATTAGGGTCCGGCGCCCAAAGCCTGTAGTCGGCCGCGATGTGAAAAACATAACGCGCGCCTCCCATGGCCTCGCGCAGCAGACCGGCATCGCGAATATCGCCTTCGATCACGTCGAACTCGAGACCGGCGAGGTTTGCGCGATTGCTGTTTCGCCGGACGAGCGCGCGAACCGCGAATCCATCATCGAGCAGCCGCCGCGCGACCGCTGTGCCAACGAAGCCCGAGGCTCCCGTCAGAAAAACGATGTCCTTCTCAGACAAAGGATAAGGTTCCAGTTTGTTGGCAATAGACGGCTGGCGAATGCGGTTTCGGAAAGCGCTTAGAGCCGCGCATCACGCAACCATCGAGAGCGAGGGCCGACGACGATCCATCTGCTGCCCATCACATGAAGACTGACGATTTGCCATGATGCAAGACTCCCCCCAAGCCCCACGGAGAATTCAAAGACCTACTGTTCGAGACACGCGCATGGGCGCCTGCCGCTCAGCCCTTATAGGTGATCCGCCAGACTCGCCCCGCGGCATCGTCAGCGATGTAAAGGGAGCCGTCAGGCCCAACCGCAAGCCCGGTCGGCCGATGCTCGACACCGTCGCTGCCGGAACGGAACCCATCGGCGAACACCGAATATTTGCCGGACGCTTTGCCGTCGGCAAGCGGCTGGAATACGACGTTATATCCCTCCTGTGGTCCGGATGACCGGTTCCACGAGCCGTGAAAAGCGATGAACGCGCCGCCGCGGTAGGCTTCGGGGAAGTGCGTGCCTTCGTAGATCTTCACGTCGTTCGGCCCCCAGTGTGCCGGAAACGCTGCGACCGGAGGCAGCTTGTCGGCGCACCGGCCAACAGCATTGCCGCCGTCACCGCCGTATTCCGGGGCAAGCACACGCTTTCCCTGCTCGCCATCGAAATAGCAATACGGCCAACCGTAATCGCCGCCCTGCTGCACAAGCAAAATCTCTTCGGCCGGCAATTCTGAACCCTGCACCGACGTATAGAGCTTCGGCCAGTTTTCATAAAGCTGATCCCGGCCGTGCTGAGTCGCATACACCCGGCCTGCCGCATCGACATCGATACCGACCGCATTGCGGATGCCTGTCGCGAAACGCTCATTCTGCGAAAAGACCTGATCGGTCTTGTTCGCATCGTACCGCCAGATGCCCGCACGCGTTTTCAGCTCTTCACAAGGATCGATCCCAGGCGACTCTATCGCGCGGTCGTCCTGCTGACACGAGTTCGTCGCTGATCCCAGATCGACAAAGAGATTGCCCTGCGCGTCGATCGCGAAAGACCGCGCCGTGTGGTTTCCGTCAATCGGCAGATCCTTCACGATCGTCTCGGGCGGACCTTGGAGAGCAACTTCGCCATCCTTGCGTGGATAGCGAATGATCCTGCCCCTGCTCTCAAGATAGAGCCAGTCTTTATAGAGAAAAATGCCCGTACCGCCCGGAACATCGCCGCCAAAACGGACAACGATGTCGGCACGACCGTCGCCGTTGGTATCCTTGAGGCCAACGATCGGCCCATCAGTGCCCTTGCCATGCCGAATGGCGGCGTTGAGATAGACGGTTCCGTCAGCAGCAACGGCGATATGGCGTGGCGACCCCTCGATATCCGCGAAAACAGTCGCGCAAAAGCCCTTCGGCAGGATCAAGCCGGCGTTGTCT
>DASZVX010000078.1:0-3315 GCA_035547255.1 Hyphomicrobium sp. | reverse complement strand
AGCTTGGCAGACTTAATGAAGCGATCGTTGTCGACCGAGTAAGGCACGAGGAAGATCTTGTGGCTGGGTACGCCCATCGCTTGGTAAAAGGCTGCGTTTTCTGACCCGATCGCCAAGAGGCGGTCGCAATAGCGGTAAAGTGAGCCCATCAGTGGCCGGCGCAGTGCCGACTTGATGCCGTAACGCGGCAGTCCGAGGTGCGTCTCACCCCGCATCATGACCGGCAGGCCGGCCGTCTTGGCAGCCATCAGGCCGATGAGATTGGCGGCATAATTGTGCCCATGCAGCCAAACAACATCATACCGGCCCGAGCGCACCTCGCCCCAGACCTGGGGCGCGATGAGCGACCAGAACCCGCCGGGCTCGCGCTTACTCGCTTCGCCGAGGTAGCGTGAGCCATATCCGGAAAGCAGATCCACATCCCACTTTACCTCACGCCCGAACTCAGCATCCCTTCCCCCGCGCAGCGAGAGATCGGACAAATAGAGCGCCGTGACGTCGAGGTCTGGCGCTGCATTGAGATACGCATAAAGCGGCGCGAAATACTGGATCGGATGCGAATTCAGCACGGCGATGCGCGTGTGCCTGCTGCCGAGGCGATGGCTAGGCGCGTTCATCGATTGGTTACCGTCCAGCAAACACGACTGATCTGGTACAGAGATAGCTGGGTCGCGAGCATGTTGCCAGAAACGCCTCAGTGAACCCGTTCTGCAACTCTCGATCGCAGGGCGTCCCAGGCCAGCAGGTCCTTGGCAATCTGACTTCCGATCACACGATTCCCGCGATTATCGACATGGATCAGATCCCAATAGTACTCACTTCCCTGCTGCGCGAAGATGTCTGACAGATCGTTGAAGCGGCAACCCGGATCCTGTTCGTCTGGCGGGATGCCGTTCGCGAAAGCAACCCTCACGCCGGCTCGCTCTTCAAGCATGCCCTGCGTCAGCTGGCCTCCCGTGTCCTGATTTAATCCCCCTCCCTCGGCAAGCTCCTTATGGCGCGCGTCGAGATTGAGGGAGTAGTGCAACGTCGGCTGAAAAAAACTGGCAAAGAGAATGCCATTGGCGCGGGAGAAGCGGCACATGGCCACGACGTTGCTGGTGTAAGCTTGGACAATCTCTCGTTTCCACCGCGCAGAGCGATAGGCGACCTTGTGCCGCAAATCTCGTAGCCTTATCCGGTTCTGCCGCTCTTTCGGATCCAACAGAAACCTGCTCAAGGCACTGTCTTCGACGAAGTCCGCTAACGTTCTTGTCGATGGGCGCTGAATCGGGGCAAGAGCGGCTTCCCAAACGAAGAAATTGAAAGGGTAACCCGGCCGTGGATCATAGAACCACGGTTCATAGAGGTCATTTCCGCCATCATAGGCAATGACAAGGTCCGGCTTTAGCGTGACCAGGCGATGCACCAGCAATGCGAGCTCTTGAGCAGAGACAAAACTGACTACACCGAAATTGTAAACTCGCGCCTGCTTGAGGCCGCCGGCCCGCAAATCGGTTTCGATCACGCCGGGAATGGTGTTGGAGAGCGGAGATCCCAGAAGGACGGTCGATCCGCCAAGCACGAAAACACGAAACTCGTTTTCCGGCTTTGGAATAACCACGTCTTCGTCGATACGGAAGCCATTATCGTTAAACAGAGCCGCGCGGTCATCACTGCCCATACTTGCGGGCATTGTGGCGGGTCCGTTCTCAGGGCCACTGAACATGAAATAAGGTTGCGGCTGCCGCCAGTCGAGTTGACCGGGAGCGGGTTCTCCGAAGGTTCCGACGATCCGCAGTACAATCTCACTGCCGACTACAAGCGCGGCAAAGACCGCGAGGAGCCAATTGTTACCACGTCTCTGAAAGAGCACCGCGTAATAGCAGAAGATGGCGGCGACAGCTGCTGCCGCCAGTCTTGCGAGCGCGTTCCTCTTGGAAATAATTCCATCCGGAAAAGCCAACGACGCCAACAGGAGTACCGCGACGCCGCCAAAAACAAGAAGGTTAACAGGAAAAATTGGGCCCTTGCGTCGAATTGATGACACGGCTACCGCGCGCTGCAGCAAGGTCTTCTATCCTCTCGTCAGCCCGAGCGCAGCGTTTGCCGATGATCTGCAGAGGATCGTGTCGGCTTGCTTTTCCGACGTCAGCGAGCTGCGCTCTTGACGTACGCGTTCACTGACAATCCGGGATTCTATTTCGCGCAAGGCGATCACGAGTCGATCGACGTCACCCACAGGAATCCGATGATACTTTTCGGAGGGCATAGCGCTCTCAGCCAGGACATGAACATCGGATTCATGACTCCCGACGAAAAGAATTCGTCTTCCCGACTCGATGCAAGCGTAGATTTTCGAGGGCAGCACATAGCCAACAAAAGCGTCGCGCAAGGTGATCAGGTGAACATCCGCTGCGAGCAAAATTCTCGGAAGATCTTCAAGTGGAACGAGGCTCGACCGATAGACCGGAACGCCTCGACGCCGCAGCTCATCCTCCACGCGATCCGCTTTCGCTCCCGTCGCGTTCAGCCAGAATCTGAGAGGCTGCTTTGATTGTTTGAAGTATTTGGTGTACGCCTCGACGAATGTGTCCTCATCATGGGCAACACCCCAGTTTCCCGAATAAAGAATAATTCCAGACCCGCCGTGTAGTTGTGCCGGAAGCGGGAGGGGGTTCGCATTGGCAAAGTCGACGGGGCAGGGGTCACGCTTCAAGACGAGTCGTTCGCAGTCAATTCCGCTGTCAACAAGGCGTCGCGCCTGATCGAATCCTAGAATTTCAAACCGGTCGACACGACGCCTCCAAAATCGCGTGAGACGAAGCAGCAGCCGAAGAGCGATGCCGCTACGGCCACGCTCGGCGATCAGGCATTCGGGGTGAAAGTCTGTAATTCGATAAATAAGCGTCTTCCTGAGCAGGAGATTAAGCGGGGCGATAAAGTGCAGCATCAGCGGCGGACTGCCCGTGAACAGAACCGCGTCGGCACGCCGCATAGCGCTGAATGCCCTGTAAAGCAGGAGCACATTCGAGGCGATTGTCCAGGCTAGTCGCGCGGCCAATCGCTGCTTCCTGTAGGTAGCTCGATGAACGCTGAGGACCTCCAGCGAGCCATTTCCCACTGCCTCGATCTGATCGCGGCGGGATCCGCCGCTGGTCAGTCCAACAAGGGTGACAGCCCATCCGTCACTCGCCCACTGCCGCGCGAACAACATGGCGTACTGACCGACTGCACCAAAGTCGGGCGGGAGCCAGTCGCAAATGTAGACGAGTCGCGTCGTCATCTGAGGACGTGAAATGAAATACGATCTTCAGATGTGGAATGGAGCACGCT
>DASZVX010000077.1:0-2146 GCA_035547255.1 Hyphomicrobium sp. | reverse complement strand
CTCATCGCGACCACGGTAAGAAGCAATGCAAAAACGCGGCAGGGAGAACCCATGCCGCGCTTCGAAATCTAGCACAACGCCATATCGGAAACTGAAGCGAATTTAACCGCTGCTAAGGCTCAGGCTCGGCATGTGGATCGTCGGCACGGAAAGCTTGGGAACGGCATTCCAAGTCTTACTGAGCCAGGACTCGCTGTCGTCCCGCGGGGCCAGACCACCCGATTCCAGCAGCGCGTAGGAATCCTTGTACCAGCGGCTGTCCGGGTAGTTATGACCGAGGATCGCGGCCGCGTTCTGCGCCTCCTTCGTGATGCCGAGCGCCATGTAGCACTCCACGAGCCGGGCCAGCGCTTCCTCAACGTGCGCCGTCGTTTGATAGTCGCTGACAACCGTCTTGAAACGGTTGATTGCGCCGACGTAGTTGTGGCGGTCCAGATAGTAACGGCCGACGTCCATCTCCTGAGCAGCCAGATTGTCCAGGCAGATACGGATCTTGTTGTCCGCATCCTTCGCGTACTCGCTGTCCGGATACCGGGCTTTGAGAATCTTCAACTGCTCGAGTGCCTTGCGCGCCGCCGTCTGATCGCGATCCGCTTTGTTCATCTGGTCAAAATAGGACTGCGCAATAATATGATGCGCGAGAGGCGCTTCTTTCGTTCCGGGATGTAAGGTCACATAACGCTCGGCCGTCGCGATCGCCTCGGCTTCCTTCCCGGCGCGATAGTACGCATAGGCCGCCATGACGATCGATTTGCGTGCCTCCGGCGAATAGGGATGATCACGATCGACAGCTTCGAACTTTGTTGCCGCATCATCGAACTTGCCCTTGCTCATCATCGCGTCGGCATCCGAGAACATCTTCGACGGCGGATCGGGATTGAGATCGGCGGTGTCGAGCTTGGGCCCGTTGCTGCAGCCCGCGAGCACAAGCGTGGTCAGGACCGACATCGTGCCCAAAAGCCTGAAAATGGTCCGTGTCGATATCATCATGCGCCGTGCTACTTCCCACAAAGGCCGGCATGCGATCGCCACCAACCCAAACTTATAGACGACCGCAAGCGGATAGCATTCAAAGGCACGCCGTCAAAGACGAATCGCCGACGCGCAACTGTTTGCTAACAGCCCCGGCCAACGAAACTATTGTCAGAATGTGGTGCATTCCGGGCCGACGTTGACCAACAATCTGCCGAACGCGGAATTAAGCCGACGCGTTTATTCCGCCGCGACGACGGTCTCCGAGATCATCTGGACAGGCGAACGGCTGGCACGCGTGCGCGGGGCCTGCGCGAACTCCCAGTTCGATGCATCGGCAAACAGCGCCTGAAGTACCATCGAGTTGAGCTTATGGCCGCCCTTGTAGGAGCGATAAGCTCCGAGAAGCGGCTGACCCGCAAGCGCCAAATCACCGACGGCGTCGAGCATCTTGTGACGGACGAATTCTTGCGGATACCGCAGCCCTTCACGGTTCATGACCTTACCATCGCCAATGGCGACTGTGTTCGTCAGATCGGCTCCAAGTGCCAAGCCGGCCTTCCACAGCTTCTCCACATCGCTCATGAAGCCGAAGGTGCGAGCGCGGGAAAGTTCGTGACGGAATACGCCAGGGCTCATCTCATACTGCAAGCGCTGACGGCCGATGACGGGCGAAGAGAAATCGATTTCGACGTCCATGCGGAAACCGGCGTGTGGCTCAAGCTCGCCCCAGCAACCGCCTTCTTCGACGCGGACCGGCTTTAATACCTTGATATACTTGCGAGGCTCGGAGAGTTCGCGGATACCTACACGATCGATGGCGTCGACGAATTCCGCCGAGCTGCCGTCCATGATCGGCACTTCTTTGCTGTCGATCTCGATGTAGAGATTGTCGATGGAGAGGCCGCGCAGAGCGGCGAGAAGATGTTCGACTGTTCCGACCGTTGTTCCGGCGCCGTCGCCGATGACGGTACAAAGCGTAAGATTTTTGACGTTGGCTACGTGTGCCGCGATTTCCGAGATGACCCTTCCTCGTTTCGTAACGAGAAAGCGGAGCCCAGTATCAGCCTCTGCAGGATGCAGTGTGAGTGATACCGGAGCTCCGCTGTGCACCCCCGTGCCTGTCAACTGGATCTCGCGGGCAAGCGTGGTTTGCCGCGCACCGATGAATCGA
>DASZVX010000076.1:0-2873 GCA_035547255.1 Hyphomicrobium sp. | reverse complement strand
TCCTTCGCGTCCGACTTTGTGAAGGGTCGGATCGGCGCCGTGAAAACGGATATGGAAGCACTGAACGGCGACTTGACGAAAATCGTCTCGGCCGACGCCTCTACGTTCGATCCCAAGACGGGAACGCGTAATGAGTTCATGCGCGCGCTTGGACGCAAGCTTGACCTGACGGCAACGGGCTTCAACGCCTTCCGCACCGATCCGCAGCTTCGCCAGATCCGTTCCGATCTCGCCGACCGCGCCGAGCGCACGACCTTCAGCGACGGCCGGAACGGCACCGTCACCTGCCCCGATCCGCAATTGCAGATGGCGCTGCGCGGCGTTGTCAAAGCCATCGACCAACTGCCTGAACTGCAAAAACCCGAGATCGCAACCGTCGAAGGCTCGGAAGCGACCATCGAAGCCTTCCGCCGGCTGACGACGACCTTCTACGGCCTGCTGTCGTTCAAGATGCCGCCGTCCGCCGACCAACTGCGCGAACTGCAAAAGAAGGCGATACAATCAGTCGAGAACCCTGCCGAAATGCGCAGCGCCGACGATCAGGCGGCGGGCTTGTCGAAGCGCGACTATGTTCCGCTTGCAGTCGCGCTGTTCGTCGATCTCTGTCTCTTCCTCGTCTCGATGGGCAAGCGCCCCGGCGGCCGTCTCGACGGTCTCGTGCCGAAGATGCAAGCCGCCGAGCGCGGACCGGTGATCGAAATCCTGTCGCGCTTCAACGACATTCATCGCGACAAGCAGATCCGCGAAAACTTCGAGCTGTTCCGCCATGTCGTCTTCGACATGAATGGCGATTATTACGTCGCCGTGCCGCTCGACGCGCCGCCGCGTCTCAATCCGGCAGAGCGCGAGAACTTGCGCGTCGAAGCCCAGCTTCTGGCCAACTTGTTCGCAAGCTTCGAGCGCGAAAAGATTTTCAAGCGCACGCTGCTGCCGACGACCGGCAGCGTCCAGAAGCGGCTTGCGCGCCAGGGTTCGAAATTTGCGAACTCGGACTCGTTCCGCGTCTATAAGTTCACGAACGGTGCGTGGTCCGATATCATCCTCGGCGCCGTCATGGGCGCCGCCCGCCGCGCCGAACGCAACGAGTTGCGCCGCCACGACATCGACGAGCATGATGCCGCGCCGTCATCGCCCGTGCCGTCGGCGCCATCGCCGGAAACAAAGCACACGCCCAACGCCGCCCAGCAAATTGAAACGGACGCGTTCGATCCGGACGAACCAGCGCCACGTCCAAAATTCGACGCCGACATTCGCAGCGCCAGACCCAACAGCGCCATCGACCCGGAACACGCCGCGCGCTTCGGCCCCTATGCCGGTATCTACCGCCCGGAACCGGAATTCTCGCCGCCGCAAGCGCCGCGCGTCATACGCCCCGTCGCCAAGCCCGAGCCGGAAGCCGATGTCACCGTCAAAGCCGCCAACAGCAACACCAGCCGCGCCACGCCAAGCGAGCCACCGCCGTTGCCCGAACCCCGCCCCGCGACCGTCGTGACAATTCCTCGGTCCGTCGAACCGCGTGCCAGCGTCACCCTCCAGCGCGAAACCGCAACGTTTTCCGTTCCCGTCAGCGAGGCCGTTATGCCGGATTCGTTAAAAGCCGCGATGCGTGCCTTCGATGCGCAAAGGCACGTCATATCGGCCGATGCGGACGACGATCAGCCTGTCGGCCCCACCCCTCAGAATCACGGCCGGATCGTCGCATTTCATGCGGAAGATCAGCTCTCGGATGACGACCGCGCCTTTATTCGACGCATCGCCCCACCCGCCGCCGAATGAAAAAGCGTTGGATAGAAAACGGGATAACGATGTTCGCCTTAAAAGGAACCGAGCCGCAACGCTTGTTTAACATTCTTCTTGGCTTAATGGGGTCGCCGGATGCCCAGCGGGGGGCAGTTCGATCTCCGAACATGACCGGCTCGAAATGGGAAAGAATAAATGCGCATCGCTTCACCTTCGCGGCCAATGATGATGTCTCGAACGGATAAGGAAGCACGGCTCAAGGACTTCATCGGCGAGGCCTTCACTGCCCGCGGTGGAGATCCGGCACGTGAAATTTGCCTGACGCTCTTTGTCCGCAACCCGGATAGCCCGGCCGCGCGCGCGCTTCATGCCGCCTGGTCCGATGGCCTGATCGCAGGCGCACGCATTCTCCTTGTCGTCGGCGACACCACCATCGAAGAACCGTCGTCGCCATCAATCCTCGACGTCGCAGATGTGGAATATCGTGTTCTCGGCGAGGCGAGCTTCGCACCGGCCCACGAACAGCTCACCGTCGGCTCGAGCCGCGTCTGGATCGGCGATTGCCTCCGCCGCGATCCCACCAAGCGCGACGCCTTCGAGCTTTACCACGGCGATGATGCGACGAACGCCGTCTTCGCGCTCGCCTCGTTTGAGAAGCTCTGGAAGCGTGCCCGTCCGCGGAAACTGCCGCGCACCGAAGCGCTCTCGCCGGAAATCATCGCCGCCCAGTCGGATGACGCCAACGCGCTCCCGCTGCGCCCGCGTCATTAACGAAGGGGCCATCGGCGACACCGCAGATCTTTAATGCCATCTTCGGCTTCGTGCCGAAGGTGGCATTTGCGTTTTTACGCCTTCGACTTCGCCCCCGAAGGGAGAAGGCGAACACCTTTCAAAAATTCCCAAAACTGAAACTTATCCCCGTCCCTCGGCGCGGTGATAAATTGCTTGCCTGAGCCAACGCAGGAAAAAGGCCGCAAGAACGCGCAAGCACCGGAAATTCCTAATTATCGCCGCGCTTCGGCCTTTGGACCTTGTTGGTCTTTTGCTTGAAACGCCGACTGGCGATACTCCGCCGGAGCTTCGTTGAGCGCGCGAGATCGCGTGCTCGCGCACTCGGACGTCCAGGCTTTCAC
>DASZVX010000075.1:0-34032 GCA_035547255.1 Hyphomicrobium sp. | reverse complement strand
AATCATTCCGACGAGATTGCCTTTTGCCGTTATGACTGGGACGCCGCTGATGCCGTTCTTGAGGATAACGTCGGCAAAATCAGAAAGCGTAGAGTCCGGCATCACAGACACCACGTGTCTGGTCATGATATCTCTTGCTTTCATGACGCTTCACCTAATTTGCCGAGGAGCTAGGCCGAACCTCGCCGCAAGCACCCGGCGCGATGCCCCAGATGGTCTTGCCGGCGGCCCAAGCGGTGTTGAAGATTTTGGAAAATTCCGCCGCATAGTCGTTAGCCGTCTGCTGCCAGTATTCGCCATAGAGAACCATCAAATCATCGGCGTTCTCGCAATTCGTAACTTTACGCGGAAAATTCGCGCCTTTCTCCAGCCGCTCGCCTACAAATTTGAGCCAGCTTTCTGCAATCTCGTCACCTGCGCGGAAAGCGGCAGTATTCCAAGCTGCAAGACAAGCGACAGGCGCCAGCCTGGGCTCAAACCCCGGTTCCGGAACCTTGGTGGCTTCGATGTTTGGTTTCGCATGATCGAGCATAGTAAAAACTCCGCAGAAGAGTACTATCGTTTGCTCAGACTTGCCCGGCCGGCTTTGCCGTGCCTTGATAGAGATCAATGAGGCGGTCTTGCGCAGCCAAACGTAAGCTCCTGTCATCTCAGCCAACTTTGGCACTCTGATACGTAGCAGCTCCGTATGACAGGCGGACTTTCGCGCAACATCCTGCAACACTTGAGCGCGCCAGCGCTCATCGCGCGCGGGCGTGTCGACGAACCGATATGACCGAGCACAGCTTAGAGGCGTGTGTGCCCAACGCTTCAGCCCATTCGCGCCTTGAAGGTTTGCGCTGTCTTAGGCCACAGTTCTTTTAGCTCGCCCGGAAGCTGGGCGATGACATCCGAGATTTCACCTGGATCGCAATGGTGGGCAAGAAGCGCGAAGACATCTCGAATTGCTTGCTCCGATGGAACCGCATTGGGAAAATTCTTCTCAGCAACCTTATGGACGAACTTCTGTCGCGACCTTATGCGATGCGGGCGTTTGTGCGGTTGCCATCCTTCATAATAAATACCGCGGATGAGGGTCGGCAGTTGAGCGCCGAGGTCGACGGCCTCCTCAAGCGTCAGTCGATCGCGCAGGTGGTGCAGCACGGCGCGAAGCACCGCAAGCGACTCCTGCATGTCGGCGAGATCGCCGTTTTCAATCAGCTCCTTCAGCCATTCCTGGGTCTTTTGGACCGTCTGAGCGATCGACGGGGGAACTGTCACGATCGGCGCTCCTTAAAAATCGCGGGCCCGCACGTCATCGAGCATGGTGTGCCGATACTGCGGCGATGACCTCGCCGGACATTTCACGCGAGGCAGCGTGCGACACGTCTCCGAGCGTCAGCATGCCGACCATCCGCTTTTTCTCATTAATGACGGGCAGACGACGGATTTTCTTCTCTTCCATCAACCGGACGGCATCTTCGAGTTCCTCACTATCGGTGCAATAAACGATGCCCTTCGACATCACGTCGCGCGCAGTAAGGCGCGCTGCATCCCGACCATCCGAGAAACTACGGCAGGCAATATCACGGTCCGTTATCATACCAATCAAGCGGTCGTTCTCGCCGACAGGAAGCGAACCGATATCGAGATCCTTCATCTTCTTTGCGACGTGTGCGATCGGTGTCTCGGGGGACACCCATTCCGCTTTTTTGTGCATGGCGTTTTTGACTTTCATGGTCGCCTCCTTACTGAAGCATTGATGACGGGTTGAAACGCGCTGTCGTTGAACTCGATGATGAGATGCGCGTCTGCCCGTAAGCAGCCTTGAACAGCAGATAAACTTCTAAAGCTCGCCTGAGTTCAGGACCAGAGTTTCAGGGGCGGGAGATGCGAGTCTTCCTGAATGAACGGAAGGCAATCAGCCTCCTCCGGCCAGCATCAAGTCCATCGGATAAAGCTGGTTCAAATCGCTGCAACACAGCAGAACCCATGTGCCGAACTCGATTATATTTTAATTATAATCCTCGCTCTGCTGACCGCTAGCTATTTTGCGACCCGATGGCCAAGCCTCCGCAATCGGAAAAAACCCGGATCGTTCGCAGTCGCGATATGAGAGGTGCGCCAAAGCGGAACATTTGCGCGACCGCAAAGGTTACGTTGTTCACTCCAGTTAAGCTGACATCGACACGGAAGACTGTCGAGGCGGAGGCAAGGCCGTCGCGAAACATTTTAGTCGCGGCCGGGGATCTTCATTTCCGGTTCGGCGAACCTATCTGAAGGCGGATGGAGGTGCGCTATGTCCCAAAGCGGAGCGTTTCCGGTCATCTTTTTCATGCTGAGCTTCTATGCCTTCGCGGTCGCGCTGCTCTACGCGCTCGCGCATTCCTGGGACCGTGCACTGTCAAACCATCCGCAACGCCCAGGGACGCCGCGCTCGGCAATATCTTCTCTTGCCAGGGAAATTGACGAATCTCCAAGTGAAGAACGGCCTTCGCGCGCTCGCACGGCTGCCCCTGCCCGTCCCGCGCTCCCTCATGGCCCTGATGGGAGCTAAGGCGGCGGCTACACCATGCCGAGCGCCGCACGAACGCATCACCCAGTCGCGAACCTGCGGGACTCTTAGCGCCGATCTCTATGAGTTGAGATGACGCGCGGATCTCAACATCTCAGATCGATGATGGGCCACGAGCTGACGCGCAGTCCCCATTCCTGCGAGCATGGCCAGAACGAAGACGACAGCAGGCCAAGATGCGAGCGAAAGCGCAGTTATCGCGGGACCGGGGCAGAAGCCGACCAATCCCCAGCCGACACCAAAGATAGCCGCAGCTGCGATCAAGCGCGCATCGACGCCACTGGATGGCGGAATTTGAAACGAACCGGCGAAGAGCGGTACTCGGCGTGCAAACACGATGCGGTAGCCAGCCCACGTTATGAGGACGGCGGTCGCCATCGTAATCGCAAGGCTCGGGTCCCATGCTCCGGCGATATCGAGGAAGCTCTGAACCTTCGCCGGGTTGACGAGTCCCGACAGGCACAAGCCGAGGCCGAACAGTAAACCGGACACGAACGTTGCGATGATCTGCATCACTGGCCTCCAAGAACGTGTCGTGCAACGAAAACGGTCGCTATCGCCACAGCCATGAATACCGAAGTTGCCACGAGCGAGCGCTTAGAGAGACGTGCCGTCCCGCAAACACCGTGCCCGCTCGTACAGCCGCCTCCAAGCACCGAGCCCAAGCCGACCAGAAATCCCGCTGCCAGCAGCAACGGAACACGCGATGTGATAACGAGCGCAACGGGCTCGCCGCTCGCCAAGCGGTAGAGAACAGGCGCCAACAACAGCCCCGCGATGAAAGCGAGACGAACGATCGTCTGCCGATCCTCATAAGGGGGCAGAAGACGTGAGACGAAACCACTGACGCCGGCGATGCGACCGGTCGTAAACATCAGCAGGATCGCGGCGAAGCCTATCAATGCCCCACCGGCGGCGGCGAAACCTGGAGTGAACGTGCTCATGGCATGACATGCTATTCAAAAGGTCATCGGTCGCAATAGTGATCGGTATACGCTATTGCCGCTCCGCCTGACAGGTGTTGATACCGCTTGGTATCCGGTAGGCCGGACGCGAGCGACCCCTGTAACAAGGGGCATCAAGCCTACGAAACCCCACAATGTTTTTGGGCCCGACAAAAACGAGTGCAAGCCAGAGCAAGACCCATCGCAATGCGCGCGTAACGGTCAATGATACCGACGTTCGCACGTCGTAATCAATCTCAAGAGGCGACGGTTCGGCCGGCGACAACGCGCCTTTTACCCCCTCTGCCTGCGGCGGATAATACCGACAACGCTGATAATTACCCAAAGGGCCTCAACGAGAAACGCGGAGAGATTGAATTGCGATACGAGTGAAACAATGATCAGGACCGCTGCGAGCATATTGATGACGAGATAGGAATAATCGTCAAAGCGCAGTCTCTCGATCTGCAGAAGAAAATAAGAGACGAGGTAGAGCAGCACTCCGACAACGCCAACTGCGTCGGCAAAGCCCATCCCAGATCATCTCCATACCTTACGGACGAATTCTTGGATTGCTGCGTTGGCGTACGTTGTGAAAAGCTGGCCGGAGGAACGCCAAACCTCCGGCCAGGCGCGCACGGGAAACGGGATGCGCGCTAACCGACGGGATGCGTTCTGAGGCGCATCGGATCGTAGAAGGGCATCCGTACAACGGTCGCGGTGTAGTCGTTGCCGTTGTCCCGGATCGTCAGTTCTGTTCCGAGCTTGGTGAAGGCTGGTGCGATCTGGGCCATGGCAAGGGACTTCATCAAGTGCTGGCTATATGTCGTGCTAGTGACGATTCCGACTTCCTTGCCATCCGAGAAGATCTTGGAAAGCGGAGCGACGGCATCGTGATGCCAGACTTCAAGCCCCGTGATGAAGGAGCGCTCTTTGCCCTTCTTTGCGGTCAGGGCCTTTTTGCCGATAAAGTCCTTCTTCGAGAGATCGACGGTCCAATCCGCGCGGACCTCCCAAGGCGTGGTGTCGCCATGAGTCATGTCGAACGGGAAGAACAGAAGCCCGCCTTCCACGCGAATGATGTCGAGGCAAGACCACGACACCGGCTTGACGCCATTGTCCTTGCCTGCAGCAAGGATCGAATCCCACATGAACTCGGCATCCTTGGCGCTGCAGAACACTTCATAGCCGCGCTCCGCCGAGTAGCCGCCTCGGGCAATCTCAACCGGCCGTCCAAACAGCGTCGTCTTCTCGTGATGGAAATACGGAAGATCGGCAAGCTTCATCGGAGTATGAGGCGCCAGCGTCTCCAGCGCCTTCGGCCCTTGCAACGACAGGATGTGAATATCGTCGTCGCGCGCGATGGTTACGTTGAAACTGCCCTTGGCTGCTGCGGCTGCTTCCTCGAATGCGCCGCCGCCATGCGATACGCGGTACTTACCGTCGCCGTCGACATAGACGAGAACGTCATCGATAAGCGCGCCGTCCTCATTGACGATATTGCTGATGTGGGAATCGCCGCGTTTCGCCTTCGATACATCGGATGTCAGCAGATGGTTGAGAAAAGGCAGTGCATCCGGGCCGCTGACATTGACGATCTTCAACGCGGAAACATCAAACAGGCCCGCATTGTTTCGGACCGTTTCGGTTTCAGCATAAGGGCAAGCCTTATAATTCTGCGGAATTGGCATGTCGTTCCACGAGGACGACAGATCCGAGCCTAATGCGCGATGACGGTCATTGAGAGCAGAATTTCTTTTTTGAATTGTACCGTGCATTGTTACGCCTCCAGCTTGTAGAAATTTTCATTCATCTATGGACGCGGCAACGTCGCCACGTCCGTTCCAACGGGACTTACTTCAGAAGAAATCCCGTGGGAGTTGGTTTGCCGTCGTCGTACTTCGCCAGCCAATCGACCGTCGCGTCACGATAGCGCGTGAGGCCCTTGTAGTCGGCGAGTTCCGGCGGCAGGGACTTTAAAACGCGGTGAAAACGGCGAGCCCAATCGGGGTTGGTCACCAGCTCGCGCATCTTCAAGAGATAGGCGCGGATCGAGAACAGCATCGCATTTGAACGCGGCAACCTCCAAAGCGCTTGCAGCTCAACGCGCAGATGAACCTTGTCGCCAACGTTCTCCGGCGTAACGGCGCATCGATCGATACCCCACTTGTCGTAATTCTCCGGGCTCGTATCGAGTCGCGGATTGATCGTCATCGTCCAGTTGAGGCGGCGGACAGGCTTGCCTTGCTGCAGATTGAGCAGGAATTTGAGAGCCCGGTCGAATACGCCAATCTCGTGCGCCAGCGGCACCGGTCCGTGCCATTCCATGAAGTTCATGCCGATATCGAAATCAAGCGACCAGTCCGCCTGGGACGTCGCGATACCCGCATCCATCCAGAGATTGTTTTCGCGCTGATCAAGAACGGAAAAATCGCCCTGGCACTGACGCGTGATGTATTCCATCGGCTCATAGGGCAGCGTCGTTGCATCACCGAAGCGGAATTTGTCCTCGATGCGCAGCGGTCTGTTGATCCAGTGCCACTCATCCCCGTGCCGATTGAGCGTGAAGTGTTTCGGATACGCCTCCGCCATTGAGATCATCAGCAGCTCGAGCACGTCCCATTGAGCCGACATCATGTGCGGGAGCGCCTGGCAGCGTAGCGGATCTTCGGCAAGAACGAGCGCACGATCGCGCATGTCCGATACATAGTGCTCGTCGATGTCGATCGGGAACTCATAGACGGAACCTGGAGCACCCGCTTTGACATGCGGCTCCATGTTGACCGAGTACATGTACTTGTCTTCCCAGTAGGGAAACGGGAAGCGAGCAACTGCTTCCGGGCTGTTCTGGAACGTGAAATCATCCCGGAACGTCTCGTCCTTGAAGAATGTATTCATGGCATAGTCCTTTTGATCGAATTCACGATCACAGATCGAGTTTGATGCAGCCGCCGTCGGCTCGCGAAACGCACGTGGCGATCTGCTCGCCAGCCTGCTTCTCTTCGTCGGTGAGATAGTGATCGTTATGAACGAGCTTCGAATCGCTCGCGATCACGCGCGTTACGCACTGGCCACAAGCGCCGCCGCGGCAGAGATAGGGCGCATCGACACCGGCATGCTCCAATGCCTCGAGCATGCTTTGGTGCTCGCCAACGTGGACGACCGTTCCGTTGCGCAGCTCGACATCGAAGGGTTTGCCTGGAGGAGCTGAGCTGAAGCGCTCGCAATGGACATTTTCTTCCGGCCAACCCGCGCGGTCTGCAACCTCCAACGCCCAGTCGATCATGCGCTGCGGTCCGCAAACGTAGACGTGCGTTCCAAGCGGTTGGTTGCTGAGAATTGCAGCAAGCGGGATGCGCTCGCCCCGGTCCGAACTATAGACTCGAATAGATCGCCCGGTTTCGCTCATCAAATCGGAAAAATATGCGCCGGCTTCCGGAGAGCGCACGGCATAATGCAGCTCGAAGATGCTGGCATCTCTCTTAAGCTCGTCGAGCATCGCAAGCATCGGCGTGATACCGATGCCGCCGGCGATCAGGATGTGCTTGCGCCCGGTATGGACGATAGGAAACAGATTGACGGGCTCGCTGATGTCGAGCTCGCTGCCAACGTGGACTTTCGTGTGCATGTATCTCGATCCACCCCGGGATTCCGGAGAGCTATGCACGCTGATAACGTAACCGTTGTCCTCGCTCACCCCCATGATGGAGTAGGGATTGCGCCAGACCTGATCCTTGTCGCGCATCGTAACGACGATGTGCGAGCCGGCTGAAAACATCGGAAGGGATTGGCCTGCGAGGCCGACGAGCTCGAACCGCTTGATACCCGCTGCTACATCGTCGACGCGCGCGACGCGCACGCGCTGCATGTTCGCTGTCATTTGAACTCACCCACGGATTGAGGGATTTCACCAGGAGCTTCGGCGTCGATGCGGACGCCCATGAAGGCCGCGTAGCGGCGCGAATAGTGATCGCGCACGAGCAAAGCCGTTCCACAATGGGCACAGGTTACGGGATTGGTGGTGACATCCTCGGTGATGCCTTTGCAGTGAACGCACTGAACGCGCCTCGACGTCGAGCCGCGATGCTCTGTCCGCACCGAGTTGTGTTCGATACCGTGTTCGACGGCCGCTTTGACAACCTGGCCGATCAACGGCTCCGTTCCAGCCACATACAGCCGTAGACCCATGCGGCCATGCTGCAAAACATTTACAAGCCTGTTGATCGCCGTCGCGATGGTCGGACTTGACCAGACGGACGCAAACTTGAACGGCTCGCACGCTGCAAAGTCACCAGCACCGACCAATAAAACAATGCAACGGCTAGCAAAGTCGGCATCGACTTGGCGCATCATATCGGCAACGGCACCCGCACCGCCGCTGTCCGCCACGATGACGTTCTGCTTCGCGTTGGCGTCCGGCTTCAGCCCTGGATAGTGGGGCCGGCTCTTAATCCCGGAAACAAGCATCTTGATTCGTATCCTTCGCTCTCACACGACGACGATGTGATCTGCAGGATCTGCGTTCGGAGTTATGTCCGAGGGTGGCGACCATCGGCGCCACCCTCGTGATTGTCTGTTCGTCCGGTCCGCGGAGAGGTCCGGACGAACAGCCCGCTGCCGCTACATATGGAAGAACCAGTTAGCGGTCAGTACCGTCGCCAAGCCCGCAAGCAGCGTGACGTACGGTAAAATGCCAGCCTTGCGGCCGCTGCTTATCTCGCCCGGCGCGACTCCAAGATCCTCGTACATATGCGCAGGAAAACGGCCCTTATCCTGAACATAGTGACGGAACCAGAACACCGGTAGGATCAGCGAGGCCGTGAACAATCCGGCCCACAGGGCGTTCGGATTCCAGACCTTGGCACCTGCGCCCATGAACGTGGCGTTGACGAAAGCGAACATCGCACCGAGCACGATGAGGATCGTCGGCGCCTTCCATGGACGTGGGTGATCTTTGTTATCGATGCGATGAATCCAACCCGAGTTCAAATTCAAGAAGTTGAAGATGATGTACCCGCAGTTGGAAACCGCAAGAATAAAGAAGAAGCTTGTAGCATCTGCACCCGCAATCGCCAGAAGACAGAGGTTTGTGATGAGATCTGTCCACATGGCACTCGTCGGCGCGCCATGGCTATTGGTATGGCTGAGATAACGCGGCAGCCAGCCATCGACGGAGGCCTGATAAAGCGTACGCGAAGAGCCTGCCATCGTCGTCATGATTGACAGCATCAGCGCCAGGATCATCATCATTACAAGAAGTGCGGAGATCCAACCGCTGCCGCCCACCATCTTGCCCATTGCTTCCGCAACACCCGAACCGTCGACGATCGATGGTGCGAGCATCCCGTCGAGGCCGAGAACACCCTGGAACGTGAACGGCACGAGGATGAAAAGAAGCAGGCAAAGAAGGCCCGAGTAGAAGATGGCCTTGAACGTATCCCTAGCAGGATCCCGGAACTCCGCCGTATAGCAGACCGCGGTTTCGAACCCGTACGTCGACCACGCCGCAATGAACAACCCGCCCAAAACCAGCGTCCAGCCGGGAATATCCCACTGTCCCGGTGCCGGAGCATAAGCTTCCTTCAATGGCAGGATCGGAGTGAAGTTCGACCATTCGATTTGCCCCGTCAGAATCGGCACGACGCCGACAATAAGCATCGGAACGATGACCAGGAGACCAATATACTTCTGGACACTGGCGGTACCGACGATGCCTCGATGCTGGATTGCAAAGGTCAACAGCATAAGCGCCGCGCCGATAAAGAACGCAGCGTTGAACGAGAAGCTGACCGGGCCAATTGCGTGCGATGCCAGCGTCCAGCTGCGGATTGCCGGCGTAAACGCGGCAATACCATCGGCACTCAAGAGTGCAGAGATCGCATCCTGAGCCGTCTTGCCGGCATTTGCGGCGAGCCATTCGACGACCCGCGGACTGTCTGGAGCTATGCTTGCCGCATGAGCGTGTATCCATGCAACAACCTGCGGAGCATCCGCCGGCGGAATTGGAGCCACTGCGTTCAAAATGTAAGCCGCTGCAATCGACGAACCGAGCGAGAGCACGGGCGTCCAAGCGAACCAGTTGCACCATACCGACAGTGGCGCAATCCATTTCCCATATCGCAACCACGCGGCGGCGCCGTATACCGATGCACCACCGGACTTATTTGGAAAAAGGCCGGCAATTTCGGCATAAGTGAAAGATTGAATGAAACCCATGATCATCGAAATCGTCCAGACAAGGAAAGCAACCTTGCCGACGGTTCCTGCGATGCCACCAATCGAGAACAGCACCAGAGCCGGAACACCGCTCGCAACCCAGAACGCGCCCCGCCAGTCAATTCCTCGAATTAGTTCTGTTGATCCGGGCTCATCTATAGCCCGAGTTACCGTGTGGTCCATTTTTCGCTCCCATGGTTTCCTTCATTTTTCTGCTTTCGGTAGTTCTCGTCGTACTCAATTAAACTGGGCTTCGAGTTCCTTCGTAAATTCGAATAGATCCATGCAGACGCCGTAGGTCGCGACGTTGAAAATCGGCGCCTCCGGATCCGTGTTGACCGCGATGATCGTGTCGACGTGCTTCATCCCGTAGAGATGTTGGACAGCTCCCGAGATCCCGAGTGCGATATAGAGTTTGCACGTACTCGCGACCTTGCCTGACTGGCCGACCTGGTGCGGTTTCGGCAACCATCCCGAGTCGACGATCGGACGTGAGCAGCCGAACGTGAATCCCAATCGCTCTGCGAGTTTTTCAAAGCGCGGCAGGTTGTCTTTCTCCTGGATGCCGCGCCCAACCGATAGGATGTATTCCGCTTTCGAAATGTCGATGTTCGACTGCGGCGCCTCGATGTAACCCGTATGGTGCATGCTCTCGGCCGCCTTGCCGAGATCGGGCTCGAATGTTGTCCGCTGCGCGCTGCCCTTACCTTCCGGAACAGGGTATGTCGCGCCCCGCAAGGCCAAGACGACGATCTTGCGCTCTGGGAATGAAACTTCGAGATTGACCTTGTTGCCATAGGCGCCGCGCGTCGCGACGACTCCGTTGGCGTCAGCGGAAAGCGCGAGCACATCGCTCGCAAAACCAGCGCCGAGCCGTGCCGCAACGGCCGCGGCACACGCCATGCCGTTGACGGTGTGCCCCAGCAAAATCAGCTCAGGCTTGTATTTCTTGCCGAGTTGAAGGACGCACTCTTCATAGATATGCGGATCGAAATGATCGGCAGGCGCTTTGACCGACACGATCTCGTCGACCCCCGCGAGGTCGAGCGAGTCGGCAATCGCTGCAGTATCGTTTCCAATCACGGCAACGACGACCGGACCGCCAAGTGCCTCCTTGACGGATTGCGCCGCACCGATCGCTTCCTTGGTGATATCGCGAACGGCGCCGTTCAGATGTTCGGCTACGATGAGGATTCCCGCCATGATCAGCCCTTCTTTTCACGAATGAGGTTGGCGATGAATTTCGCGACTTCCGTCGGCGTGCCCGACAGCATTTCGGCTTTCGATTGCTCGGGGACGTACATCCGCCGCACGACGTAGCCACCGCTGCCATCAACAACGCCTGCTCCGTCGACAACGACAAGCGGCTTTTGTTTAGCTTGCTTGACCATCTTCATGGTCGCGAAGCGCGGCGTGTTGATGCCTGTCTGAATGGCGACAACGGCGGGCGCCTGCAGATCGAAATTGTGCCGGAGGCCGCCCTCGAGTTCCCGCGTCAGCTTGAGCGGACCCTTGCCGTCCCATTCGAAGCCGACGACGACGGCGGCGTGGGGAAGACCGAGAATGCGCGCTAGTGCTGTACCGGTAGCGCCATGCGCTTGGTCGCCCGACTGAACGCCGGAGAAGATCAGATCGGGATCTTCCGCCTTCGCGACGCCGGCAATGGCGCGCGCAATGGTAATGGGATCGGCGTTGGAAAGGGAATCATCCCAGATCCGCACTGCTCGATGCGCGCCTTTCGCCAGGGCTTTGAGCAGCGACGCGTCGGCATCGCTGTCGCCGACGGTCACGGCAACGACTTCGCCGCCGCCCTGCTTCTCGACGCACCGCAACGCTTCCTCAAGCGCGGCATCATCCCACTCATTGAGAGAGAACTCCATGAACTCGCGCCGCACGTCGCGACCGTCCGCGGTGAAGCCGTATTCGTCACCGAGCTTGGCGACGTTCTTGACCGTGACGAGGATTCGCAATCCGTTCTTCGGCGGCGCCTGATAGTTGGCAAAGGTCGCCGGCGTGACAGGCTTCAGACCATCCCATGAGACGGGCGTCAGCTTCTGTTCGACGGCTGGCGCTGAAGGCGCAGCCGGTGCAGGCGCCACGTCCGCGACTTTCGCTTCGGGCGCCGGCGCCACCTCGGCCGGAGCCTGGGTTGGCGTAGCTGGCGCAGCCGCTGGAGCGGCCTGCTCTGCAACGGCCGCCGGAGTGGAAGAAATAGCTGTCGGTGCCGCCACTGCAGGCAAGCTCGCAAGGCGCGCTTTCAGCACGGCATCGAGCTTCGACGCCACCGCGTCCGAAATATGCGTCGCAATCGCATTGACTAGGCGGTCAGCAAGCGGCGGCAGGTCTTGAAGCTTGAGCGACTTCAGCTCGATGGCCTCAGCGACAAGCTCCGCAAGATCCTGGACGACAAAATCCTTCTCGTGCCCGCCAGTTTTTCGAGCATCTTCAAACATAGTCAGGTCCTTTGGACAGCAAGTGACGAAGATATCGATGCCGCCGAGTGCAGCCGCTTCATGAACGCGGTTCTCGGATGGCTTCTGCGTGCCGGGCGTGTCGGGGATCCAAATGCGCCCACCGCCTGCGCCGCAGCAGAAAGAGTTGTCTCGATTGCGCGGCATCTCGATCAGTTCGCAACCGATCAGCTCTAGTACTTTGCGCGGGGCATCGTATCCGCCGTTCAGACGGCCGAGATGACATGGGTCGTGGAACGTGACGCGCTTGTTGAGCGGCTTCTTGACCTTGAGGCGGCCACTGCCGAGCAAATCAGCAAGGACGCTCGAATAATGCTCGATTGGCGCGACCTTGCCGAACGCAGGGTATTCATTCTTGATCGTATTATAGCTATGCGGATCGGTGGTGATGATGCGCTTGAACGGCTTGGCGCCTTCCATCTGTTCGATGTTGTGGCTCGCAAGCTCCTCATAGAGCCCTTCCTCGCCGACGCGGCGCACGTCGTTGCCCGCCGTCTTCTCGCCTTCATGAAGCAGCGCGAAGTCTTCGCGTGCTGCTTTCAGGATGCGTGCGACGGTCTGGCTGACCTTCTGGTTCCGCGGATCGAACGAAGCGTAGTCGCCGACAAACCATAGTGTATCGGCAGCATCCTCGCGGATATCCTTGACGCAAAATTCGAGCGCCTTCGTCCACTGCGAGCGTTTGCGCGAATTCTCGCCGAAGCTGTTCCCAGTATCGCCGATCTGGATGATCGTATTGCGCAACAGGGGATCCATCGTACCCTGCTCGACCAAGTGGCGGCGCATGCGCACGATCAACGATGGATGCTCGATGCCGACCGGGCAGATTTCCTGGCAAGCGCCGCACGTCCGGCAAGCCCAAAGCGTTTCAGGAGCGATGACGCCGCCGACAAGGTCGATGGTCGGAGCCGCGCACCCTTGCGCCTCGTCGTTATATTCGCGGAGATCAAGGATGAAATCGCGCGGGCTGAGCGTATATCCTGCCGTGCGCGCCGGACATGCTTCGTGGCAACGTCCGCACTTGGTGCAGGCGTCGAGGTGCAGCATGTCCTTCCAAGTGAAATCTTCAATAGAAGAAATGCCCGCCTTCTCGGCGTCCTTCGGCTCACCCGGCAGAAGCGCCAAGGGTTGCTTGTTACGGAATATCAGCGATCCGACGGCCGAAATAACGTGCTTCGCCTTGTACCAGGGAATCGCGGCCGTGAACGTCAGCGCCAGGATGCCATGCATCCACCAGTTTGCATGACGGATGGCAGCGGCTGTCTCTTCGGTCAGGCCGGCGTTGGTCAACGTTTTCGAAAGCGCAAAGCCAATCGGTGACCACGCGGCCCACGCCGGCTTATCGACAATCAAACCGCACGCTTCCTGCAAAAAGCCCGTGCATTCGATGATCAGAAGCGTGACGACGAAAATCCAGTCTTCGATCCGCCAACCCTGGGCGACAGCGCGAAGCTCCGTTTCACCCCGATAATTGCGCACATAATCGAGCTTTTTGGGCTGAATGAACGCGCGGCGAACGATCATGTAGATGAGGCCGAAGATCAGGGCGAGATGGCCCAGATCCAACAGCAAACTCATGATGAGATAGAACTTACCTTTGACGAAGGTGATACCCGTCAGAGGTTTGACGATGTCCACTTCCAGGAAGTAGAGGGTCGTCGCAATCGTGCCGAAGAGATATCCGTAGAAGATGCCCTTGTGCGCGAGGCCGGCCCAACGATCGCGCCGCCGAAGCGTGCGATGCGAGAAAATGTCTCTGAGCCCACGGACCACACGGTCATAGAGCTCGAGCGGTTCTACAAGAGATTTTCCGCGCGCGTACTTTGCGATGTGTGCATAGGCGCCATACAGGAAGACCAATATCGACGCAGTGCCGAGCATGTAGAACATGATCAGCTGCTGGGTATTGATACCCCAAAATATCTCGCGCGATTCCACCGATATGTTCCTACCGATCCATGGCCGCGGGCATGGCGAGGCCCATCGCTGTGATGAATGCCTGGCGATACTGACGCAGCCGTGTGAATCACACCGAGCCGGCTGAAAACCGGCTCGGTGCGAATGGGCGCTTAGCCCACTGTTTCGCGATCAGAGAGCTTGGGATAGGTCTCGTGACCCCAAACCTGCCGCTCCCGAATCCAGGGCTGCGCGCGCTGCGGGTTGGAGGACTCGAATTCCCGAGCGATGCGGTGCCCTTCGAAAACGGCCTGTGCAATGAGGCCGGGAGCGAAGCAGTCTCCCGCTTGATAGACTGCTTGGATTTCGCGCTTCTCCCATTCGCCTTTGCGCTTGGCGAGTTCGCGGTAGAGGCTATCGTTTGGCACACGCGCCGTGCAGACGACGAGCGTATCAAACGGCACCTCCACGACATCCGTACCAGCGCGGCGCGGAAGCTCGCCCGTTTTCGGTCCGAGGTTACGCTTGTAGCCATCACGGAAGAGATAGTACGCAGTGGCCTTCCCGGGCTCGACCTTTGTCAGCCAGTGACTGGTCAGCTCGTGGATCTTCTTCTCGTACATCATACGGTGAAGGTTGGGTGCCTCGAGGGTGAAGTGCGTATAGGGCGCAACACCCTTCAGCGGCGACAGGATCTTCACGTGCTTGCCGCGATCGGCGAGATACTCGGCGATCGACACACCAGTGAAGTATCCGTCGCAGTCGACAACCAGAACATTGTCGCCAACAGGCTTGTTCTGCATCAGGATCTGCTCTGGTGTGCAGATGTGCGGCAGCGAAGCGTCGATGCCTTCAACGGTTGTGTGCGTGACGAAGTTCGTGCCGTCCCCAGCCCAATGCGAGCCGGTAGCGAGCACGACCTTGTCGGCACCGTAGTTGAGAATATCTTCCGCCGACATTTTGCCGATGCCGGTGTGGACTTCGACGTTCTTCAGCTTCTGCAGCTGAAGTTGCCGATAGATCGCGACGCGACCCCACTCTGCAAGGCCCGGATACTTGACGACCTTACGGATACGGCCGCCGATTTCGGCTTCCGCTTCGCGAAGGTGAACGTCATATCCACGCTCGCCGAGAACGCGCGCGCATTCCATGCCGGCCGGACCGGCGCCGACGACGAGCACCGAGCACGAATCCTTGGTCTTGGCGAACTTTTCAGGATGCCAACCACGACGATACTCTTCGTTAGCCGTGGCGTTCTGCGTGCAGATCATCGGCGGGCCGCCGATTTCCCAACGCGAGATGCAGACGTTGCAGCCGATGCACTCGCGAATGTCTTCGTAGCGGCCTTCTTCGATCTTCTTCGGGATGAAGGGGTCGGCAATCGACGGACGGGCGAAGCCAAGGATATCAAGGCGACCCTCGCGGATGCGTGCAGCCATATCGTCAGGGCTCGTCTCGCGGCTCACGCCGAGAACCGGAACCTTCGCTGCCTTTTTGCAATCATCCGTCCAGTTGCGCTGATGGCCGGCTTTGTAGAAGCGCGACGGACCTGCGTCCTCGCCCCATTCCGCGATATCGCCGACGTTGAGATCCCAAAGGTCGAGCAGACCTTTGCTATCGACGAGTTCGACGAACTTGATGCCTTCGTCCAGAGCCTCGACGCCATCGGCGCCATAGAGCGTGTCGACGGCGAAGCGTGTCGCGATCGCGGCCTCATGGCCAACCGCTGCCTTCACCTTCTCGAGAGTTTCGATCCAGAAGCGAGCGCGGTTTTCGAAGGAGCCGCCATACGCGTCGGTCCGGTGATTGTAGTATTTGGACAGGAACTGAAGCGGCAGATAGCTGTGCGCGCCATAAACGTAGACGATATCGAAGCCGGCTTGGACCGAACGCTTCGCTGCCTCGACGTAAAGGTTCTGGAGATGCTTGATGTCGTCGAGATCGGCTTCGTGGCAGTAGGTCAGATATTCGAATTCTGAGGCCTGGGAGGTCGGGCCGTAAGAGACTGCGCGCGATTCCATGCACGGCGCATGCGAACCACCGTACCAAAGCTCAACGCCGCCGAGCGCGCCGTGCTTGTGAAGGCTGTCGTTCATGTGGCGCAGGTTGATGACGTCGCCCTCGTCCCAGATGCGTGCGGAGACGCGATGGCAGTCGTCCGATTCCGGCGAAATCGAGCAGTATTCGGTGCAGCAGGCACCCCAACCGCCTTCAGCCTTCATGCCGCGATGGCCCGCCTGCGTTCCGGGCTTCTCCGATCCGGCGCCGATACAGTGCGGCACCTGATAGAAACGGTTCTTCATGGTCTTGGGGCCGATCTTGATCGGCTCGAACAGGATGTCGTGCTTTGGATTTCTTGCCATACCGGGCGCTCCTCCCTATTTAAGGAACCAGTTCAGACCATTTTTAGCCATTTTGGTCGATAATGCAGCTACGTATAGGTCCAAAATTTGCGCTAAGGCAACCATAAAAAAGTGGTTGAGCCTTGAAAACGGGACATCTTCCGACCACCTTGCAACGCAAAATTAGCAGCAAATCCGCCATATATGGCGTCGTTTCTCATCAGTAAACACAAGTGAAACAATACCAAAATCCAGATGGTCTAATTCGGTTGATTATTGTTTCAGGAGATGTTAGAATTTTTGAAAATTTCGCACTGCAGCAATGTTTGGTCGACCATTAGAGACCAATCATTTGTCAAGTGGGGCGAAAATCGGCCCATCTCGCTGGTTTGCGAGAATGATTTTCTGGGTACGGGCGGTGAGCGAAGGGATTCGGCGGATCGACCTGGGAGCACGCCCCCCGAGCCTTGGGCGCAGATCTTCGACCCGCGAGATTCGCGATTTAACGGGGAGCGTTTCAACTGAGACGGCTAGATGTGAATATGGACGGTAGCATCGGCGAAACACTTCCACCCTGGGAACTGAGCAGGGACAATCATCCCCTCATCAAGGAGCGGGTGAAAGCGGCGGCGGACGCCATCTTTCATCAGATTGCATCCGGGCACTACTCGTATGGAACGCGGCTCGCTTCCGAAAGAGATTTGGCCAAGGAGTTTGGACTTAGCCGCGCCGCAATCCGGCAGGTCATCGACTTTCTTGAAACTTATGCGGTTGTGAAGCGGCAGCCGAACAGCGGCACGTTCGTGAACTATGTCCCTCCCAAGAACGGTTTCTCGGTCCGAGTGGACAACTCAGGAAACAGTCATCTCCTGGATATCAGCGCGATCGCAGAGACGGCGTCTCCGCTCGAGATGAACATCCTGTGCTCGATCATCGAGCCTGAGATGGTCAGGATCGCGGCCCTCTACATGTCGGTCCGCGACTTGGCAAATCTGCGAAGCGTGTTCGATGAAATCGAAAAGATCGTCACGGACGCCGAGCTCTTTGCGCATCTCGAAAAGAAGTTCCTGATGACCATTGCCGAAGGAACGCATAATCGGCTGCTCATCACCGTCTATCGTATTGTCACCGAGGTGCGCCGCCAGCCGCATTGGTGCGCCACGCGGGTCAAGTCGCTGACGCCTGAGCGCATAAGCGATACGCAAAACCGCCTGAAATCTCTCTATACCGCGCTGGAAAACCACGACATCGAAAGCGCCGTCGAGTTCATGAAGCTCGTCATTGCGGGCGCCCAGGATGATCTGCTGAACGCACGCTGATCGCTTAGCGGCTTAACGCCAGCCGCTCTTCTCTCTGATCCCACATCAGATTGAGCGCGCGCATGTGTTTGATAAGCAGATCCCCATGTTCGCTCCACCACGCGAGGGGCGAACCGAATTCGACGATGCGGGCGCGGCCGTTCCGAATGGTAACGACAGGCCAATCCCCGACCAGCGCATTGTCGATGCCGAAAAGCTCACGCCCCCACCAGGTTGCTTCGCCAAAGACGTGTTTGCCCTTGCCGCCAACCTTCATCATCGCCAACACGGTCAAAGGCTCGACCGTACGGGCGCGTTCGACGGCAACCTTCCACATCTGCAGGATCGCGGCATACTCCCACGACACAGCGCTCCATTCGCCCGGATAGCGCCGGCAAAATTCATCGAAAAAGCCTGGCGGATCGCCAAAATTGATTTGCGGCTCGTTGAGGCGCGGATCATCGAAATCCGGGAACTGGAAAACGAAGTTCTCCATGAATTTCGGGCTCGTCTTTTCAATCAGCTCCAAATAGTTGTCGCACGTGCACGAGATGATCCGACCCTTGAATCCGCGCTTATAGGCCTCGACCGTCATGGCATGCACGAATGGTTCGTAAGCCGTGTCCCAGCACAGCACGTCCGGCTTCTTCTCGAGCAATCGCCCGATGATCTCGGAAAAATCGCTTGTCTGATTGGGGAACAGATGTTCGTCGATCAGCGTCAGCCCCGCTGCCTCGAAAGCTGCGCGATAGGTGGCGATCGACGGCAACCCGTGCTCGTCGTTCTGAGTGCACATCGCCACCGTTTTCAGGCTCGGATCATCCCGTACCAGCCAATCGACACCAGTTACGTTGTAGATTGGGTGAACTTCGCAGGGCGCAATCAACGTCCGGGCATTCGGCGAGAGATCGCTCGGCAGCAACGTCGTTACAAGCGCTTTGCGTTGGTTGATGAAGTCGCGCAGCGGGCGAGAAAAATCATTGCCGCCCAGCATCATCACCAATTGGACACCGTGGTCGATAAGCAGTTTCCGGGCGCCGGCTAAAGCTTTTTCGGGCCTGAACTGCGTGTCGTAGGGAATGACGTCGACCTGATAGCGGCGATCGCCGATCCGGATTCCGCCTTTGCCATTCACCCAGTCCCGCCAGATGAGGCAGCCCATCAAGCCCGGCTCGGCCCAGGACTTCATCTTCCCCGACAACGGCGCAAGCATGCCAACTTTGAGAATCTTATCGGTGTCAATAACGGTCCGCGGCAAAGCCAGCGAGAGAGCCGATGTGACCGTAGTTGGAGACCGCATTTCAAGCCTTTGTTTTCATCCCAGCGCCCCATCTGGGATTGCATCAACGATTTTTCAAACTTGGCGCAATTCGTGGCCGCCAGCTACTTCAAGACGGCAGCTCAATACTGTCGGCAAATGTTCGAGTTCATCAACACGGCGACGCGATGTCGAAGCGAAGTATGAATTCCTTTTTGCGCCGAAGGATAACAAGACACAAGCTTCGAGCGTTTTGCGCGACAACAAGCGCTGCGACACTAAAAGCGTGACCACCTCACCGAGCACCGCGTGCTTTATACTTTACTTATTTTGTAAACAAAAGCGTTTCGGGCGCATGGCTCCCACGCATAAGGTGCACGCCGGTCGGAAGCAGACACGTTCGATCAGCACCAGCCAGTTCCAATCGGGACGTCGGACGGCTGGAAATCGAGCACCGTGCACGAAAGCCTTCGGTATCTCCTCGCTGCGATAAATCGGCTCGCAACTCTAGAGCTTGGTTGCCCGTCACGTACTCACGGAGTCGGCTATCGGCTCTCTCGATTGCGTCATCCGTTGGTCAGATCGCAATCGCAACATTCGGAAATCTCCCAAGCTTCCCACGATGACCCATGAGACAGCGCCATCCCGACGCCGAAGCGCGCCGCCCCTCGATAGAGCGAAAACCGCTAAGGACCCCATTCTCCCGCCCGTTCGACCTGGCAACAAAATGTTCACATTGCCTAATAATTAGGCTAGGACCGCTACGCTTCAAACTCAGATCGGAACGTATAAACAGTGGTCAACATTGATGAAAAGCTGGCTCCCATCCTTGCAGAGGTTCTCCGCAGGAACGCCGGCGAAGAAGAATTCCATCAAGCAGTCAGGGAAGTGCTTGGAAGTCTCGGCCGGGTCGTAGCCAAACATCCCCGCTACACCAACAATCATGCTCTGATCGAACGGCTGTGCGAGCCGGAACGGCAGATCATCTTCCGCGTGCCGTGGGTAGACGACACCGGACGGGTTCGCATCAATCGCGGATTCCGAGTCCAGTTCAACTCGGCACTCGGCCCCTACAAGGGCGGCCTGCGCTTCCACCCCTCGGTGAACGTCGGCATCATCAAGTTCCTTGGTTTTGAACAGACCTTCAAGAACGCTCTGACCGGAATGCCGATCGGTGGCGGCAAGGGCGGATCCGACTTCAATCCGCGCGGCCGTTCCGATGGCGAGATCATGCGCTTCTGTCAGTCATTCATGACGGAGCTTCACCGCCACCTTGGCGAATACACCGACGTTCCTGCGGGCGACATCGGCGTCGGCGGACGCGAGATCGGCTACATGTTCGGGCAATACAAGCGCCTGACCAACCGCTACGAAGCCGGTGTCCTGACGGGCAAAGGACTGGCTTATGGCGGTTCACGCGCCCGTACCGAAGCAACGGGCTACGGCGCGACCTATTTCGTACAGAGCATGCTCGCAACGAAGGGGCAGTCGTTCGACGGGCGCCGCGTTCTGGTGTCCGGCTCGGGCAATGTCGCAATCTACGCCATCGAGAAGATCGCGGAGTTCGGCGGCAAGGTGGTGGCTTGCTCCGACTCGAACGGGTACGTGGTCGACGAGGAAGGTATCGACCTAGCGCTCGTCAAGAACATCAAGGAAGTCCGGCGCGGCCGTATTTCCGAATACGTCAAAACCAAGAGCAAGGCGCGCTACGTCGACGGCGGGTCGATCTGGGATGTCCCGTGTGACGTTGCGATGCCGTCCGCCACCCAGAACGAGCTGACTGGAAAGGACGCGCAGGTCCTGGTCCGCAACGGTGTCGTCGCTGTCGGCGAGGGCGCCAACATGCCCTGCACACCCGACGCAGTGCACATCTTCCAGCAGGCCGGCGTCCTGTTTGCGCCGGGCAAGGCGGCCAACGCGGGCGGCGTCGCAACCTCGGCGCTCGAAATGCAGCAAAACGCCTCGCGCGACAGCTGGACCTTCGAGCAGACGGAAGCGCGTCTCGCCAGCATCATGCGCGACATCCATGATAGCTGCGCCGAAACCGCCAAAGAGTATGGCGCACCCGGCGACTATGTCTTGGGCGCGAACATCGCGAGCTTCGTCCGCGTCGCCGAAGCGATGGAATCACTTGGCGTGATCTGAGACCACCTTTCGGCCGGGCGACGTCGGTTGACGTTGCCCGGCCGAAAAATTCCGGATCAAATCAGGCTGTAGGCAGCGTGTTGAACTCGGAACGTATGTTATCGACGGTCGGCTTGATGAGGGCGCTGACACCGGGAATAGCGAGGGCCTTGTCAAAGAGCTGATCGAGCGTCGGCCGTGTTGCGACGATCGTATTCACGACCGTCTTGCGGACGTCGGGCGAAAGCTGGCCGAGGAGCTTGTTCAACCGAGAAAACTCGCTGGCGGAATTTGAGAGAGGCTGAACGGCTGCTTGGGCTGAAGCCTCGTCTTTGATGCTCGAAAGCGATGCGCGCATCCCGTCGACCGCACTGGCGAGCTGCGCCCCGACATCCGTATCTCCGACTTTGATGCCCCGCAAATTGTCGAGGGCTTGGAACGGTGCCGGCATCACATCGGCGCCTGCGACGCCCGTGCTGGCTCCGGTACTCGACGGCGCAGTGGTATTGGCAGCGGTATTGGTACCTGACGCGGCCGGTGTCTCGGTCGTTGCCGGTTGTGTGTTGACGGCCGTCTGTTCCGGAGACGACCCCGTACGCAAATTCCAGGCGATGCCAAGCAGCGCCAGGACCGCCAGCGCCGGAAGCACCCAGCGCCATTGCGACGAGGAAACATTCGGATCAACGGCATATCTCCCTGCCGAAGATGCCGTGTAGCCGGGACGCGCAGATGTGGCGCTCGCCGTTGAGGCAGCGCGCTCATCGCCCATAAGACTATCGAGAATGCCTGTTCCGCCGAGATACTTCGAGAATCCCGCAGGAAGCGCGCGAGTGATGTTGTCTTTCTGCGATTCGAGCAGATCGGCGACGCCATCGGCATCGAGCCCGTTCGTGCGCTGCTCATGTCCGAGCACGCCCATGACGACTGGCGCAAGCAAACCCAGGATATTTTTAGAAGCATTACCGCCTAGGCCGACGTACTGGCCGACGGCATTGGTGAGCAAAGCCGTCGTTGAGCTGCCGAGAAGTGAATTGAGCGTGCTCGTGCCACCGTCGATGAGGTTGTTCTGCGTTGGACCACCAACGACTTTGCTCAAATTCGACAGCAGCGCCGGCTGCTGCTGGGCTATCGCTCCGTTCAGCGCCGATGCACCGCCAGGTCTCGAGACGAGCGACACGATGGCGGCGAGAAGGCCAGGAATACCGGCCTGCATAGCCTTGTCTGCTTGCGATCTATCGATCCCGAGGCTCGAAGCGATGCGCGCGATAACATCAGAGCTTAAGACCTGGGCGATGCTGGAGATCAGATTTGCCGACATGGGAACCATCCTTCCGGTTGTCCCCCAATGCACAAATACCCTCAAGCATGTTGATTAGACGCGCAAACCCGCGCCGAGTCCATCCGCTGTCGGACTCTTCGTGCATGAGCCGCCGTGATCCCCATCTTGAAACGTCGCGCACGCCACTAGCGACGGGCGTTCAGTTTAAGCCCACCTGGCATCTTATTTGTTTGGCGCTGATGTTTAAGCGGAGGCGCGTCCACGCTTGGCGATGCGCGAATTGATAGATGAGGCAACGAGGCCTCGGGCACGGCCTCACGGAGCCAGAACCCGATAATCTGATGTCGCCATCAACGACCTAGGCCGACGCCCGCAAAAGGCGCCGGCCCGCTCGTGGACATCGGGTACGGGAAT
Organism: Hyphomicrobium sp.; assembly: GCA_035547255.1. GTDB lineage: Bacteria > Pseudomonadota > Alphaproteobacteria > Rhizobiales > Hyphomicrobiaceae > Hyphomicrobium_B. Next base: position 11,236 of record DASZVX010000075.1, on the reverse strand, counting down.
GAAGAAGGGAGTACCCGACCCGGAAAAAATAATACGCGCACACCCCTAGAGTCAATTGCAAAGAAACTTTTTTTCTTTAGAGTCACCAGGACCTGCATCCGGAATAATCGCATCCCTTGGTGGCCTATGAAATCCGAATGCTTCTTTTCAAATCGGTCCACGCCGGCGCTCAAGGTACTTCACCGGGCCGTCGCACAATGTCGTTTGTTAATCGCTGCCAATCAAGCCGCAGCGGCAATCAAAAGTCAGCATACTGATGAAATCGAGCCGTCCGCGATGACACCCATGAGCTCGCGGCACGGCTTCCAACGAACGGCAATGAATTCGTCAACGGAAGCAATGGGCCTTCCGCAGCCGCAGCACAGACTGCAGATATTGGTATAAAAAATTGTCTACGGCAGCCATGAAACTCAAACACCGGACTTTGCCTTTCGACCTCCGCTCGCTCGAGATTTTTCTCACTGTCTGCGAAGCGGGAGGCATGGCAGCCGCCGCGAGCGAACTCGGCCTTACGCAGCCTGCCGTGTCGCAAACGATTTCGGAACTGGAAAAGCGAACCGGCACGGATTTATTCGACAGGAAATGCCGCCCCCTCGCCCTGACGCTCAGCGGATCTTTGATGCGCCAGCGCGCGACGGCATTGCTTTCGGACGCACATCAAATCTCGCCCCTGTTGCGCGATGCCAAACAAGGCAAAGTCTCATTCATCCGCGTCGGATTGGTCGACTCCCTCAATCGCGCGCTGACGCTCAAGCTCTCGGAATATCTGCTATCGCGAGCCGGAGAGGTTTCGATACTTTCCGGTCTCACCGCTTCGCATGCGAGCGAACTTCTTACGCGCAAGCTCGATCTCTTTCTCGGCGTCGATGACCTCGAAGAGACGGCGGGACTCGAGCGATGGGAGATCGGCAGAGAACCCTACGTGCTGCTGCTCCCCCCCGCCACGCGCATGGTCGTGACGGTCGACGATCTAAAACGGCTTGCCGAAACCAAACCGTTCATACGCTTCAGTGCCCGCTCGCAGACGGGGGTTGAAATTGAGCGGCATCTGCGCCGGCTTGGGATCGTCGCCAAGCAGTCCTTCGAATACGATAGCCCCTATGCTGTGGCAGCCATGGTCGCCGCAGGGCGAGGATTTGCGATCTCTACTGCGCTTTGCGTCTCTGAATCCCAACTCGGAAACAACGGAATGATAACGTGTCCGTTGCCGGGACCGATCGTTTCGAGAAAACTTTCCGTCGTCGCGCGCTTCCGGGAACTGGGCCAAATTCCACGAGACGTCGCAGACGTCACGCGCGCGGCGCTAGGCGACCTGGTGTGTTCGCTGAACGGTTAAGCCGAGTATTGGTGCGCGATGGGAAATACGATGCTGGGCTTGGCTGCCTCTTCGTTATTTTCCGGTTCCGGGACAGTAGCTTGAGGATTCATCCCGCTCTGTAACGGATTTTCTTTCTTCTCCTCGACGGAGGATTTGTCGTCGGCTTCGCTCATATCGATCAATCCTTCCTTGTCTGAAAGCCGACGCTGCAGGGCCGCTACTGTGAGAAACCCTGGAATGCCATCTGCCTTCGGAGGTTATCGTTTGTGGAAATGAATACGATGGGAAATGTCATGCGCTCCGTTTGCGCTAGAATTTCCGCATCGACACGCAGATTACTATGATGCGCGGGAAGCGCCATATGATTCCAATCGCCGGGCACGAAACTATGCAGGCTCTCGCCTGCCCTAATGCCGCCGGCCAGCGCAATGAGATCGTGAACGGTGCTAAAGACCGGAGCCTTGTAGATCCCGGGTCGCGAAACGCAGCCGACTAGCGCGTAGAGCGTCTGTGGGCCGTTCGGCGTATCGGCATGAAGCGCGTCACCCCTGGCGACGATTTCAGGAACCCACGCGAGAAATTCCGGATCAGCGATCAGCGCGGAAACACTCGGCTCCCTGGTGTTTGACGAGAAACAAATCTGTCTCAAACTCCTCTGGTCGGATTGACCGTCTGCATCGATCAACGTCAGTTGGAAATTCGATCCCAATCCGCGATCGCGCAAGAACAGGAACTCCTTGTAGAACTTGCGACAAACGCTTTCATGCCTGCGCGTATAATAGAGGAGGATCTCGGGCGAACCGAGCGCATGTGATACGATCAGCAATCCCTCGAGAACCCGATGAGGAAATTGGCTCAAGTAGAAAGACTGCGCCATCTCTCCCGGCTGATCTTCATCGATGAGCATCACGACCTTGATGCATCCACTGAGCGCGCGAAGCTCTCTGATCCTCGTACCGAACGGCGCTTCCGCCTTTTCAAAGAGGCGAACCGCCGTTGAGGACAACGAGGAAACGACGCTTTCCGGACTTCGGCGCTTCGCTAAGCAGCTTTTCAACACGCCGTAGCCGCCGGAAGCGCAATAGAGTTCGAATTCCTCTTCTTCGCAGAAGACCGATCCTTCTCCCCCCCCGGATGCAGCGGAGTGGACGCTACCGTTTTGGACGACCGCGGGCGCGCGCCAGCATTGTGCCAGGCACGTTTCACGCGTGATCGCATCATCGCGAATGAAACCGCTCTTCACGAGGGACTGGCAAAACGCCTCTGCTCCGGAGAGCGCGCATGTGAGGCCAACGCAAACGCGAGCATGGTCCTCGTCGGGCTCACGGCTACCATCGTCATCCGGAGCATCATCGCTTTCGTCGCGAAGCACGGAAGCAAAATCGGCATCAGAAACATAGCCGCGGCATTTCTGGACCGCTCTTAGCCAGCCGGAGAGACACGACAACCTGTTCAATTTCGCTGCAGCCTCTGCTGAGAGGCCCATCGGCGACCGGTGCGGGCAAGCACCGCCGCTGAATCACCGCCGAAATCAAAAAAAAGGCGGCTGAGAGCGGCAACTCCCAGCCGAGTTGCGCGCACACACTGGGAAAAGGGCTGAATGTGCGCTACGAGGACTCGCGGAATACAACGAACCTCCCGATCGTGAATTTCGGCCAGGACGACCGAGGAGGAACACGCTCGCCCTGGCCATTCGCCACGTGAATGCGCCGAGGCCAGGCTCAATTGACCCTCAGTGCATGCCGCGATGAATTCCGAAACTGACCGCCCGCTCATAGGACTTCGAGCACTTGCGAAAGTGCAGCGAACATGACCTGCTTTCAGAGTGCTCAACATGCCGAGCCACATGCGACCAGCTGTAAATCATCTGTTGCACTATTACGGCCATTTACGGAACTGCAAGTAAAAAAACTTTCCGATCAGGAAAATCATGCACTTATGTGTGCTTGGCCGAGCCTCGCTATAAGCTGGGTCTTATAGACGTCGCCCCGTATAATTGAATCCGCTGTCTACAGATCAAATTGGTTCACTATGGTCCAATCGAAATTTTTTCTGACATCGGTTCAGTAACGCCTAGCGCCCCGGGCTCTTATCTCCCGCCGCCAATACAGTCGCCCCAATACTGTGAAGCTACGTAGGCAATCAGCCCGGCTGTTCCTGTGAAACCAGGGACGCCGGCGCGGACCTGCCTGCATGCCGGCTGATCCCCCACAGCGCCAGGAACGTGATGATCGACGCTGCCGTGAGATAAAATCCGACGGCCTGAATGCCGAACTTCGTTGCAAGCGTCGTCGCAATATAGGGCGCGAGCGACGCCCCGAATATACCGGCGAGATTGAAAGCCAGCGACGCTCCCGTGTAACGGACGCCAACTGGAAATGGCTCGGAAAGCGCCGTGCCCAGCGGACCGTACGTCAGACCCATCAGCGCCAGACCGAGGATCATAAACACGACCACGCTGACGACGTTGCCGGAGCCGAAAAGCGTTTGAAACAAGAGCCCGAAAATTCCGATGAGCGCCGTAGCCCAAAGCAAGACTGTCTGTCGGCCGAAGCGATCTGCCAACCACGCAGAGAGCGGGATCGTCAGCCCGAAAAAGATGACGCCCAGCATTTGAATCGGCAGAAACTGCTCGCGCGTATAGCCGAGATCGCTGATCCCCCAGCTCAGTGCGAAAACTGTCATCAGATAAAACAGAACGAACGTCGCCAACGCGCCGAATGTGCCGAAAACGAGCAGCCAGAAGTGATGCGAAAACACGGCCGCCAATGGTACGCGCACGCGTTCGTTCTTCTCGATCGCCTGTTTGAACGCCGGCGTCTCCGAAATCCGAAGACGCACATAGAGGCCGACAAACACCAGTATTGCGCTGGCTATGAACGGAATGCGCCAGCCGAAGGCAATAAATTGCTGATCGGTCAGCAACTCGGTGATGGCCAGAAACACGCCCGCGGAGCAAAGAAAGCCGATCGGTGCGCCGAGCTGCGGAAACATTCCGAACCAGGCCTTCTTTCCTTTCGGCGCATTCTCTGTCGCGAGCAGCACCGCTCCGCCCCACTCGCCGCCAAGTCCCAGGCCCTGAAAGAAACGACACATCGCGAGCATGAATGGCGCCCAAACACCTGCCGAAGCATATGTCGGCAAGAGTCCGATGGTGATCGTCGCCAAGCCCATGGTCAGAAGTGCTGCAACGAGCGTCGCCTTGCGGCCGACCCGGTCGCCGAAATGTCCGAACAGGACGGCGCCCACGGGTCGCGCAAAGAACGCGATCGAAAATGTTGCAAAAGATTGCAGCGTCGCCGTGGTCGCGTCCGCACTCGGAAAGAACAATTGCGGAAAAACAAGTACCGCGGCCGTTGCATAGATATAGAAATCAAAGAATTCGATCGTCGTTCCGGCAAGGCTTGCGAGCAGCACGCGGCGCGTCGAGACGTTCTCTGATCCGGTCAAAGCTTCACCCTATTAATGTTTTGGCAAAATGCGATTCGACTGCCGGAATATTTCAGCCGATGGCAGGCTCCGCAAGCGGAACTGACACTTCGACGAGCTTGAGGCGACAGCTGATCCGCGGTTCGCCGTTTATTAGGCTATCCGTGCCGGCGCGCACCGATAAATCGGCAAAATTTGCAATTCGGGGGCGCTTTGTAGGTTGGGGGCGAAGCCCGGCCCCGTATGCTGACTTACCGAGGCTCTCACTTTGCGCGATCCACAACGGCCGGAAACGGCGCCGTCAGCCGGAACGTCGGTTTTGCGGCTGTGCAGCAAGAGAAGTATGGAGAGAGGCGACGTCTCTGCTGCCTCTCTCCACTGTGCGGGCTGCTACCTTCGGCGCAACAGCATCCCGCCTACTCGTCCGCTAGAGATGTCTGCGCGTGAAAGACACGGCATATGCGGCTCCTCGATCCGCAATCATCGGATCAGCCGCCTCTATCCCAGCGGGAACTGCGTTGGGCATAAAGACGAGCTGCGGGTTTGCAGCGTCATCTCCGGCACTCGCCGTAAGCGAGACCGTCCCAAGCGAAACTGTTTTGCGATCGGCCGGCCACGCGATCGAAGGGTCGTCCACTTTGTCGTCGGCATCGGCGATCTGCGCGACGAGATCGAAAGCCACCGGGCCCCCGGCGACACGCTTCTTGATTTCATCGCTTAAATAGGAAGCCGACGCCGCCTTCGCGTCTGCATCGGTCAAATAATGCTCACCCGCCGACGGCACGATTTGGTATCGCACGAACGCCGCCTTGCCATCCTTGTTCGTGAATTTGAATGCGTTGACGCCATAATACGGAAGGCTGGCGTAGCTCACCGGATTTGGTTTCGCCGCAGTCAGGAACGCCTTCGCAATGGGGTGATCGCCTAGGAACTTGTCGAGCGGTGTCGGTTTCGGCGTATCGGGCTTGCTCGTACCAAGCGCCACGAGCAGCTGGCGAAATTCGTCGGTCGTAGCAACTGGAAAGCCGTTAAAGGAATGCGCGACGATGTCTGTCTCGGAACCGTCCGGGAGTTTGAACTTGATTGCCATGCCGCGTGGACTGGCCAAGCCGTCGTTATCCGAAATCGAGGGAATTCCGGCGAAATTGGAAAAGCGAACCGTAACCGGCACCGTCACCCCGGCCTGAAAATGCGGAGCCGTCGACAGGCCCGCTGCTGCGGGCGACGCACTGAATGTTCCGGTCAGAACCGTCCCCTTGGCATGGACGGGACGGGCACCTCGGTGTACGCCAAAAACGCCATTAAGCGCATCGATCACCGCGTCGGGGGACGATTCGTCCGCATTCGTGGTAATCGCAAGTAGAGAGATCGCGGCGGCAATCAGCACGGGAATCGCAGCTTCCTTCATAACCGTTCTCCAGTCATTGGACGCCTCGAACTACAGAACCAGGCGCACAACCACCGGTCGCGACGGTCCAATGGTGGTCAATCGCTCACGTAGATGTGCCTTTGGTTTGTTAGTTAGTCGGGCGAGAACAGTTGAACGTTACGCCCCAATCGGACGAATTTTATCGATATGGACACCCGCCTTCAGAAAACCGTCGCGGAGGAAGCCGCCGAATACCGGCCCCTCCTGTATCGGATGGCTCTGACGCAGCTCAAGAATGCTGCGGCAGCCGAGGACGCGACGCAGGAAGCGCTGCTGGCAGCCATCGAGAAGGCTGAAAGTTTCGAGCGGCGCTCGAGCTTGCGAACGTGGCTGTTTTCGATCCTGAGATTCAAGATACTGGACGTCATGCGCGAGCAATCCAGGGCGCGAAAACGCAACAGCGAGCTACCGGCCGATGGCTCGGACACTGAGGACTGCGATATCAGCACATTCGACGCGCTGTTCGACGAAAGCGGCTGCTGGGCAGACACCAAAGATGTTTGGACAAACCCGCATACCGTCGCGGAACGCGATGCATTCTTCAAGGTCCTGGAAGCGTGTATGACGCGCCTGCCGGAAAGAACATCGCGCGCGTTCCTGATGCGGGAATGGCTCGAATTGGAGCCTACGGAAATTTGCCAGGAGCTGGGGATCTCTACGGGTAATCTGCGCATTCTGCTTTACAGAGCCCGTATGCAGCTGCGGCTTTGCCTTGATGTGCACTGGGAGCGAGACTGATAGATGACGAATCCGATTACCTGCAAAGATTCCACTTGGCTCGTCAGTGAATCCCGTGAGCGCACGCTTTCGAAAGAAGAATTGGAAAACCTGGAACGGCACATCGCGGAATGCTCCTTTTGCAAAGGAGCAAGCAGCCAGTTCGACGTCCTCTTCAAACAGCTCGACAGCTATCTTGGAAACAGCAGAGCGGAAAAAGACAATTCCGGTTGATCAGCCGTACGCAAGCGGCGTTCCAAATCTCCTAGCCGCTTTTCCAGACGGCCGAGATAAGGGATTGAGCAGCCAAGCCTAAATAGGAGAATCGGACACATCCCCTCGTCCTGCCACGCCTCGCTCTTGCCCAGACTCATGCATTAAGAGTAGCGGATGAATCGGGCGCGTGCTGCCGACCTGCACGCCGAGAGTCGAACGACTTGTGGCGAAACCGAGTGATCGAGAAATATAAAATAGGCCGACTGAGAAGAATGCTGCTCGCTGTTGCGAGTCTTCTGCTGTTGCCTTCGTATTCCAGCCACGCACAGCAACCTGCAAATCCTGCTGAAGCCGCAGACCAGATCGCCGATTTCTTTGGCAAGGTTGGCGATCAAATCTATGAAAACTGCATATTCGAACTATCGGATGAACAGATCGAGGTTCAGCACGCCCTCGTCGACGCATACATAGCGCACGGCGCCAGCGGCGCCGTCGCAAGAAAGCTCGCGGCGAGCCAAATCCAGCCTCCAAAACTGTCGGTTGAGTGCGAGCAGATCCGGAACATGCCGCGATTGACCCCTCCGCCTCAGCCTTCGGAGGCAGAGACACCGCCTGCCGCATGGGAGCCCAAGGTCGCGGCCACGCCTAAGCCGAAAGCGCCACCCATGCCTCCGGCGCGCGCAATCAGCCTTGCGAGCAAGAAGGTTCTTCCCCAGTGGGACTGCGCCGAGGGCGTCGACTATGTCACCATTCAGCACAAGGGCTATCCCAGAAAGCTGACAGGCGGAGAGATCTGCAACCCCTTCCAGGATGTCGTGCATGAAGTTCCAGCCGAAGTTGGAAACTTCCGGCTGGGCTACACGATAAAAACCGGACGTCTCTTCGTCATCACCGACGGCGGCCAAACTCGCGGTCAAACGATTGCGTGGGCAATCTCCGGCCGGGAAGTCTGCAGGAACAATCCCGATCCCGACTGCCTCGCAACGCGAGCCGTTGGCCCGCTGCCGCCCGGCGAATATTCGTTTTCCACGAATAAGGATCAGCGCATAACCTGGGGACCGACGATCAAACGCTACGTCGTCGGTGTCTATCTGAAGAAACTATGGGATAAAGACCGGTTTACGCCCCAGCAGACAGCGGCCATTCTTGCCCGTGGAAATATCGCGATTCATGAGCGCCTGAAGGGCGAAATGTCGGAAGCCTGCCTCGGCCTCGAACCCAATGGCTGGGCCTACGTTGCATCGTTGATCAAGAATGCCCGTGCGACAGGCCTGAACGTCTACATCGACGAGCCATATCCGCAGGTTGCGGAAAATCCGCCGATCGTCGTCGCGTCCACGTTCTCGCTAACCTCCCTTTTCAAATAATTCTATCTGCAGACGACTTGGCCTAAAATCGCGCCGGCGACATCCCGAGCGCCGCGTCGATCCGCCATAAGCGCGTCACGTAACAAAGATGCCTGACAGATCGAAAATCCGCCAGAAGCTGACCGGCGTTAAAAATGGAGGAACCCCCAGAATGAAGTATGCCAGGGATCAGGAAGCCATCGCGCGCCTTTCGCCGGAACAGTACCGCGTGACCCAGGAGAACGGTACCGAACGGCCTGGAACGGGCGAATACCTGCATAACAAGGAGCCGGGCATCTACGTCGACGTCGTATCGGGAGAACCGCTCTTTGCGTCGTCCGACAAATACGAGTCCGGTTGTGGCTGGCCAAGCTTCACCAAACCTATCGTCCCCGCGCACGTCAGCGAGAAGGTCGACACCACTCACGGCATGGTGCGAACCGAAGTCCGGTCAGCGCACGGCAACAGCCATCTCGGTCACGTCTTTCCGGATGGCCCCCGAGACAAAGGCGGTCTTCGCTACTGCATCAATTCGGCGTCGCTCCGCTTCATCCATCGCGAAGACATGGAAGCGCAAGGCTATGGCGCTTACCTTGATCAAGTGAAGGATGTCCGATAACCAGGATGCGTTAGCAATTTCGATCGACGAGCCCAAATAAGCCCGCCGTGAAAGAGGCTGACCTCTTGAAGCACCGCCCGATTTATCATCTCGGCACGCAAGCCGATCTCGAACACGCCGTAAAGAAGCTCGTGCGGCGCGATCCCCGGCTTCGACCCATCCTGAAGCAAGCGGGCATGCCGCACATCAGGCAACGGTCGACCGGATTTCCCGGATTGGCTGCGATTGTCGTCGGTCAGCAGCTGTCGATCGCGAGTGCGTCCGCGATCTGGTCGCGACTGGCGGTTGCTTTCGACCCTTTTCATCACGATGCGTTACTCCGAAGCCGGACGGACAAGCTCGCCAGCCTCGGATTGTCTGCGGCCAAGATCAAGACGCTCAAGCATATCGCGCGCGAGATTGCGGAAAAACGGCTGGATCTCGATGCGCTCGCCGAGCTCGACGCGGACGAAGCGCACCGCATTCTGACGTCGCTGCACGGAGTGGGGCCGTGGACCGCCGATATTTATCTCCTGTTCTGTCTCGGCCACGGCGATGCCTGGCCCGCAGGCGACCTCGCCGTGCAGGAAGCCATGCGGATCGGGCTAGGCCTCGCGACGCGCCCAACCGCCAAGGAGATGGGGCCGTTGGCGGAGGATTGGCGGCCTCTCAGGGGCGTCGCGGCACACCTTTGGTGGACGTACTATAAAGTCGCCCGGAAACGCGAAGGCGCTCCCGCCTCCGAAGCGATACCTGTCAAAGACAAGGCCTTATTGACGCTCCGCCAGCCGAAACTCAGTCCTTCTGCGCAAGAGCAACGAGAACAGGCCGCAGATCCTGCGCTGACTGCAGAGGCCTGTCGAACCACAAGCGAACGACGTCGTCACCGGACGTAAGATCCAGCCCTTCCGGATCGAGTGCCGAAAGCTTCCAACCCGAATGCTTGGCTCCCGCTTGCTTGGCATATTTCTCGACGGCGTCGGCATGATCGGAATTCATGTGCGCGACCGCGCCCTCCTCCATGTCGACGAGCCCTTCGACGCCTTCGAGCGAGGTCGCGAGATCGCTGATCTTCGGCGCGAAGGCTTTGCCGAAACCGGCATTGAGCGAAGCGCGCGTCGTTTTGAATCTCCAGAATGCAAAATCCGGAAAGTCCGCGTAAAGCGAGCCTTTCGGATGGCGGCCGAGGTAGCGGCTCCTGATGCGGTCGCGTTCACGCCCCTGTTGCACGACCTCGGCCGTCCCGATCAGCGTAATACGCGGATGCGCCAGCGGATCGCCTTTGCCCGGCTCGCCTATGAGAAGCGAGCACCTGGGATCGGCTTCGAGATTGGTGAAATGCCCCGAGAGACGGGAGATGAGAAAGATCGGCGCGCCATCCATCGCCGTCGCAAGACTGACCCGCGAGACGAATGGCGACCCGTCGGTGGGATCGATCGTTCCCAACGCAGCCTGCCGTGCGGTGCGGATCAACGTCTTTCCGAGACGCCGCGCAGTATCATCGACGGGTTGGAGAACGTCTTTCTTTTCTGCTGTCATTTCTGCCTCTGCCAAGAGCAACAACCGGCTTCGAAACCCATCCTCGGCTATGTCGAAATCGACCGCCAAGTGCAAGGGTCATATCGGCAAAAAGGCATTAGGAGCCGCGACAACGCCGTCATCGGGCTGATCGGACCAGAGGTCCTGATCTTCGCAGATTTACTTTAGCGGGCGATCGTCCTCGTCGAAGAGAATGCGTTCGGCGGCACCGTCGAGGTCTTCATATTGGCCGCTGCCGAGTGCCCACATAAAAGCTCCGAGCGCGAGCGCGCCAAGAACCAAAGCAATTGGCACCAGATACAGAAAATCGAGCATTACGCGCTCCTGGTCACAAGTCGCAGTCGCGGAAGTACATGCCCCGTCCTGCCGCCAACGTAGCGCATCGCACCGCCATCGCGCAAGCGCAGGGCGTTGGCGACGACCAGCAACGATGACAGCGACATCGCAATGGCCGCCACGAGCGGCGTTACGAAGCCCGCAACCGCAATAGGCACGGCGCAAAGATTATAGACCACCGCCAGTCCAAGATTCTGATACACGAGCCTGCGCGCCGAAAGTGCGATCCGAAAAGCTTGCGGCACCGCCATCAGACTTTCGTGAAGGAAAACGAGGTCGGCCGCGTTCCGCCCTATGTCTGCGGCCGA